>JBHALY010000241.1:0-14237 GCA_041827905.1 Neisseria dentiae | reverse complement strand
GCTCAAAGGTGTGCCTTCGACAGGTATGAAAGCCCCCGAAGGCTTGGTTACCCGCGGTAACGACTACTTCTTGAAAGAGCGCCAAACCACCAACCCCGATCTGGCTTTGGATAACCGTTCGAGCCGCCCCGTGCGCAGCGAAGAGCGCGATACCGAAGTGGGTGAGGGCAGCAGGCAGCAAAGACCCTCCGCATCGGAATACCGTGCAATAGAAACGCCGGTTGAACCGCTGAACGCAGGTCCGGAAGAGGAAAGCGGTGGACAGCAGACACCGGCAAGGCAGCCGGCACAGCCTTCACAGTTGGATAATTTATTCTGATAAGCCGTTATATAAAAGCCGTCTGAAAACGTTTCAGACGGCTTTTTCTATTTGGTGATGCCCTAATCTGCGGCTAACTCTGTTTGTGTAAGATGCTTGCAAAACCAATGCGGAACAATATGTTCCTGTTTGCTAAACTTTTTATGAAGGACATGCCATGACAGTTAAAAAGATTATCACCGCAATAACCGCTTCCGCCATCCTCGCCCTGATTGCCGGCATTGCCATTACCGCCTTTTCATTCGGCGTGTTTGCGCCCGTTTCGGGCAAGCAGGCAGCCGCTGCGGCAACGGCCCAAACCGGCGGCTATGCCGACGATGTAGAGTTTGAATACGATTACCATACCGGCAGCCGCTACGAAGTGGATGTGATTGCCGGCGGCCAAAAACATGAAGTGATTGTAGATGCCAATAACGGCAAGGTATTGGCGGTGAAAAGCAAATATCACAAACAACACGATAACGCCTATAAGCCTGCCCCCGCAGTTTCCGCACAAGATAATGGCTAAACTGCGTTCGAAGGCGTAAAGCGTGTTGTTTTAAGGCCGTCTGAAACTTTCAGACGGCCTTAAAAGCGCGTACAATCACGCTATTTTTCCCAACGCATTCAACATCATGATTTACCCCAAAACCTACGACGTGATCGTGGTCGGCGGCGGCCATGCCGGCACCGAAGCCGCGCTGGCAGCCGCACGCATGGGCGCGCAAACGCTGTTGCTCACCCACAATATCGAAACCCTCGGCCAGATGTCGTGCAACCCGTCTATCGGCGGCATCGGCAAAGGCCATTTGGTGCGCGAAGTCGATGCGCTCGGCGGCGCGATGGCGCTGGCCACCGATATGAGCGGCATCCAGTTCCGCCGTCTGAACGCCAGCAAAGGTGCGGCGGTGCGGGCGACCCGTGCGCAGGCCGACCGTATTCTTTATAAAGCCGCCATCCGCGAAATGCTGGAAAACCAGCCGAATTTGGAATTGTTCCAACAATCGGTGGAAGACATCACGCTGGAAGGCGAGCGCGTGTCGGGCGTGAAAACCGCGATGGGCGTGGAATTCAAAGCCCGCGCCGTGGTGTTGACCGCCGGCACGTTTCTGGCGGGCAAAATCCACATCGGTTTGGAAAACTATGCCGGCGGCCGCGCCGGTGATCCTGCCGCGCAAGGTTTGTCGGGCCGTCTGAAAGAATTGAAACTGCCGGTATCGCGCCTGAAAACCGGCACGCCGCCGCGCATCGACGGGCGCACCATCGATTTTTCGCAACTCACCGAACAGCCCGGCGACACGCCCGTGCCGGTGTTTTCCGTGCGCGGCAATGCCGCCATGCACCCGCGCCAGGTTTCCTGCTGGATTACCCACACCAATCTGCACACGCACGAGATTATCCGCTCGGGTTTCGACCGCAGCCCGATGTTTACCGGCAAAATCGAAGGCGTCGGCCCGCGCTATTGCCCGTCGATCGAAGACAAAATCAACCGCTTCGCCGATAAAGACAGCCACCAGATTTTCCTCGAGCCCGAAGGCCTGACCACCCACGAATACTACCCTAACGGCATCTCTACCAGCTTGCCGTTCGATATTCAGTTGGCACTGGTGCGTTCGATGAAAGGTTTGGAAAACGCCCACATCCTGCGCCCGGGCTACGCCATCGAATACGATTATTTCGACCCGCGCAATTTAAAAGCCAGCTTGGAAACCAAAACCGTGGGCGGCTTGTTTTTCGCCGGCCAAATCAACGGCACCACCGGCTACGAAGAAGCCGCCGCACAAGGCTTATTGGCGGGCGCGAATGCCGTGCAATATGTGCGTGAACAAGAGCCGCTGTTGTTGCGCCGCGAGCAGGCTTATCTGGGCGTGTTGGTGGACGATTTGATTACCAAAGGCGTGAACGAGCCTTACCGTATGTTTACCAGCCGCGCCGAATACCGATTGCAACTGCGCGAAGACAACGCCGATATGCGCCTCACCGAAGACGGCCGCAAAATCGGCTTGGTCGGCGAAGCGCAATGGCGTGCGTTTAACGAAAAACGCGAAAGCATCGAACGTGAAATCCAGCGCCTGAAAACCACTTGGTACACGCCGCAGAAACTGCCGGAGAGCGAACAAGTGCGCGTGTTTGGCCAAAAGTTATCGCGCGAAGCCAACCTGCACGATTTGTTGCGCCGCCCCAATATCGACTACGCCGTGCTGATGACGCTGGAGGGAGCGCGGCCGTCTGAAAGCTTGGCCGACGATGTGGCGGAACAAGTGGAAATCCAAGTGAAATACCAAGGCTATATCGATCGCCAAAACGACGAAATCGAAAGCCGCCGCGACATCGAAACGCTGAATCTGCCTGCCGACATCGATTACGGCAAAGTGAAAGGCCTGTCGGCGGAGGTGCAGCAGAAACTCAACCAGCACCGCCCCGAAACGGTGGGGCAGGCCAGCCGCATTTCCGGCGTAACACCCGCTGCGGTGGCTTTGCTGATGGTGCATTTGAAGCGCGGGTTTAAAGACGCGAAGTAGGCAGAGAAATAGATCAGGCCGTCTGAAAACTTTTTCAGACGGCCTGAGTGTTTTTAAGCTCCCGTGTTTTCAACGGTTTGAGACCTTTGCAAAATTCAAATTACCACCTAAAAAAATCTGATTCCCGTCATTCCCGCGTAGGCGGGAATCCAGGTGCTTGGTATACAAGTGTTTGTTTAATCAATACTTCAATGTTTACCTCTGGATTCCCGCCTACGCGGGAATGACGGTGTTAAGCATTTCAGACGGCCTCAAGATATTTTTGCAAAGGTCTCGGTTTGGTTCCGTTTTTGCACCCACGCTCTCACCCACACAAAAAACACCGGCACAAACAGCAAACCGAGCACGGTCGAAATCACCGTGCCGCCGAGCACCGCCGTGCCGATGGCAACCCGGCTGGCGGCTCCTGCGCCGGTGCCCAGTGCCAGCGGTAGTACGCCGAAGCCGAAGGCGAGCGAGGTCATCACAATCGGGCGCAGGCGCAATCGGGCGGCTTCGACGGCGGCGGCAAACGCGGTTTTGCCCTGCGCTTGCAGCTGCATGGCGAATTCCACAATCAGGATGGCGTTTTTGGCGGCCAGGCCGACGGTGGTGAGCAGGCCTACCTGAAAGAACACGTCGTTGTTCAGGCCGCGCAGCGAGGTGGCGGCGAGTGCGCCGAGTATGCCCAAGGCGGCGGCCAGAATCACGGCAAACGGCACGCTCCAGCTTTCATACAGCGCCGCCAAGCAGAGAAACACAAACAATATCGAGACGGCGTATAACAGCGGCGCCTGGCTGCCGGCACGCTGCTCTTGCAGCGAAGCGCCCGTCCATTCGTAATCGAAGCCGTCCGGCAATTGCGCCATGATGTTTTGCACATCGCGCATGGCGTCGCCCGAGCTGGCGCCGCTTTTCACGCCGGCCTGCATCTCCATGGCGAGGCTGCCGTTGAAGCGGATGAGTTGCGGCGGGGCGATGTCCCAACGGATGGTGCTGATGGCGGAAAGCGGAATCATCTGCCCGGCCGTATTGCGCACTTTCCAGTTGCCGATATCCTGCGGCTGCATACGGAACGGTGCATCGGCCTGCACATACACGCGTTTGACGCGGCCGTTGTGGATAAAATCGTTCACATAAGTGCCGCCGAGCGCGTTGTTGAGCAGCTGGTTGACGGCCGCCGGTTCGATTTGGTGGGCGGCGGCTTTGAAGTTGTCCAAATCCACCGCCAGCTGGGTGCGGGCGTCTTGGTTGTTGGTACGCACGCTGTTCAGATAAGGGCTGCTTTGTGCCAGCTCGATAAAGCGGTCTTTGGCGGCCACCAGCGCATCGTAGCCGGCGCCGTTCATGTCTTTAATCACAAAACTCACTCCGCCGGCCGAGCCGAGGCCGCGCACCACCGGCGGCAGGCTCACGAAAATGCGCGCATCGTTGCGTTTGCGCATTTCCGCAGCGATACGGCGCTCCAGCGCGGCGGCGGTGTGTTCCTCGCCCGCTCGCTCGTCCCACGGTTTGAGGCGCAAGGTGATTTGGCCGTAGCCTTGGCTGCCGCGTATGCCGGTGAGGGCGTGAACGGTGGCAACTTCGGGCTGCTGCATAAAATAATCGGTCAGCTCGGCCACGATTTTCTGGGTGCGTGCATCGGTGGCGCCGGGCGGCAGCGTGATGCTTACTGAGAGAAAGCCTTGGTCTTCTTCGGGCAGAAACGAGGTGGGCAGCCACACAAACAGGGCGGCACACACCGCCAAAATGCCCACAAACGCCGCCAGCATGATTTTGCCGCGCTGCAAAAGTTTGCCCGCCGTAGCGCCATACCATGCCGACGCACGCTCAAAACCGCGGTTGAATGCCAGCAAAGGCCGTCTGAACAAACCGCCGGTGGGATTATCGTGCGCTTTGGCTTTTAAAAACTGTGCGCACATCGCCGGCGAGAGCGTTAGCGCCACCAGCACCGAAAAAGCCATGGCGGCGATAATGGTGACGGCAAACTGGCGGTAAATCACGCCGGTGGAGCCGGGGAAAAACGCCATCGGCACAAACACCGCCGACAATACCATGCCGATGCCCACTAGTGCCGATGAGATTTCCCGCATCGATTTTTCGGTGGCGGTTTTCGCGTCCAGCCCTTCTTCGTGCATCACGCGCTCCACGTTTTCCACCACCACAATCGCATCATCCACCAACAGGCCGATGGCCAGCACCAGCGCAAACATGGTCAGCATATTGATGGAATAGCCCAACAGCGCCAACACGCCGAGCGTGCCCATCAGCACCACCGGCACGGCCACGGCGGGAATCAGCGTGGCGCGCCAGCTCTGCAAAAACACATACATCACAATCACCACCAACACCACCGCTTCCAGCAGTGTTTTGAGCACTTCTTCCAGCGAGGCCTTCACAAACGGCACGCTGTCTTGGCTGGTTTGCGCTTTCATGTCGTAGGGAAAATCAGGCTCCATGGCACGGATACGCGCTTCCACCGCCGCCGCCACATCCAGCGCATTGGCATTGTCGGCCAGCACCACGCCGAACGCGCCGGCTTCACGCCCGTTGAGGCGGTTTTGCACATCGGCGCTTTCCGCGCCCAATTCCACCCTCGCCACATCTTTCAGCGTAACCGCCGCGCCGCCGGCCGTACTTTTCAAAATAATGTTTTCAAATTCGGCCACGGTGGAAAACTTGCCGCGCGCCTGTATCGGCACGTTGAGCATTTGGTTTTCCGCCGCCGGCAGTTGGCCGAGCTGCCCGGCCGATACCTGCACGTTTTGGTTTTGAATGGCCGCAACCACATCGGAGGGAACCAGTTGGTAAGCCTCGAGTTTATCGGGATTGAGCCACACGCGCATCGCATAAGGGCTGCCGTAGAGCGTGATTTCCGCCACCCCGTCGATGCGCGCCAACACATCCACCAGATTGCTGGCCAGATAATCGGTGATCATCACTCGCGACACACCGGGATCATCGGTGGTAAACATCCAAGTAACCAGATTGTCCTGCCCGCCTTTGGTCACCGTTATCCCGCGTTCCTGCACTTCGTTGGGCAGCCGCGAAAGGGTTTGCTGCAAGGCATTTTGCACCTGCACCTGCGCCACATCGATATCGGTGCCCGGCTCGAAGGTGAGGGTGGAACGCGACTGCCCCGAAGAATCGGCGGTAGAACTCATATACATCAGGCCGTCCAGCCCCTTCATCTGCTGTTCAATCACCTGCGTTACCGAATCGTTGACTGTTTCGGCCGACGCGCCGGTATAGCGCGCCACCACCGAAATCTGCGGCGGCGCGATATTGGGATACTGTTCCAGCGGCAGCGCCAACAGCGACAAAGCGCCGGCAAGGGTGATGAAAATCGCCAATACCCAGGCAAAAACCGGGCGGCGGATAAAAAAGTGAGCCATGATGGGAACTGATAAATCATGAATGTGTTATGGGGTTGCATTCTAACGGATATCGAAACCGGCAGGCAGCAAACACGGATATTGAAAAGTAAAAAGCCGAAATTTTTACAAGACACGGAGCCTTTGAAAAACACCTTAAGGCCGTCTGAAAACTTTTTCAGACGGCCTTTGGGGTTGTCGACAATTGACCGGCGAAGCGGTTTTTTGAGGCAAAACCGCGTATGCAAGGCAAAAAGCGCAGCAAGGTTGAGCACCTTGCGAGCATTTTAGCTTCGGCAAGTCCGCTACGCTACCTAACGCCGCAGACGGGGGATTTTGACCAAAAACACCGCCGTTGCGTTAATTGTCGACAGACCCTAAGGTGTTTGGCAGACAAACAATATGCTTCAGCGTTTCATTTCTGCCTGAATGGCGCGGATGCTGGCTTCGCGGTCGCGGACTTCCTGCTCGAGACGGCTGGTTTTGGCTTTGTCGCCTTTTTTCTTGGCAACGTTTAACTGCGCCTTGGTGCGTACCAGCGCGGTTTGCTCGTTGCGGATTTCGTTTTGCAGAATCTGATTGCGCGAAAGCTGCTGTTTGGCAGGGGCGGCGGTGATGTGCGGCACGATAATCGGTTTGCGCGATGTCTGCTTTTTCGCCTTGTTGGCGTTGCGGATTTTCACTTGCAGCGAAGGCGAAGCGGCTTCGGCGGTGTTGGTAACGGTGGTGTCGCGCGAAGACGGGGCGATTTTGATGTCGTCTTGTGTGGATTGGGAGGAGGGTTGTTCGGTTTCCCAAATTTTTTCGACTTTGGTGGGTGTGGCGTTGTTGCCGGCAGGCGGGGCGCTGTTGCTGGTGCCGTCCATTTGCGAGAGCGTGCAGCCGGCATTGAGCCGGATGGTGGAGTAAACGGCGCGGTCGCCGTCTTTGCAGATATAAGTGGCGGCGTGTGCGTGCAGGGCGGCCAGTGCGGTTAGGGCGGCGGTGATGCAATAGAAAAGCGGTTTCATGTAATGCGTTGGGTTGGAATACGGAATAGCGAGGGGCGGATTATAACCATATTGTCTGTAAAAGTGTTTTATGGCGGGTTGGCGTTCAATAAACGGCAGTAATTCCGTTCCGAAAGGTTTGGCGCCGCAACACGGTGCGGCAAATTTTTCACAATAGGGCGGGCAGGCCGTCTGAAACGCTTTGCGGCCAGTTTTCGTCTGGCGGGGCGGTGATTTCATAGCGTGTGCCGCCGTAATCGAACGCCAGCTGCCAAGCGTGCAGAAACAGCCTGGCCGCAGGGCTGCCGCCGTAGAGCGCGTCGCCCAGAATCGGGCTGCCGAGGCTTTTCATGGCAACGCGCAATTGGTGGGTTTTGCCGGTGTGCGGCTGCAACACAAACAGGCGCAGGCCGGGGGCGGCGCTGCGGCTGCGGAACTGCGTAACGGCGGGGTTGTGCATATCGCGGGTGAGTTTCCATGCGCCGCGCCGCGATTTTTCCATGCCGCCTTTTACCCAACCCTGCTTTTTGGCGGGTTTTTTGTCGCTCAAGGCCAAATAGGTTTTGCGTATGGTTTTGGCGGCGAACTGCTGCGCCAGCGCGGATGCGGCTTCCTGATTCAAGGCCACCAGCAGCACGCCGCTGGTGGGTTGGTCCAAACGGTGCACCAGCCACACGCGCGGCACGCCGAGTTGGGCGGCCAGGGCGCGGGTGAGGCCGTCTGAACCGTCGTTGCGGTGCACGGCAACGCCGTGCGGTTTGTTAACGGCCGCAAAATCGTGATGGCGCAATAATACGGAAAACATTTTTCAGACGGCCTTTTATTGCAGGGAAATGCCGTTGCCGGTCAATGTTGCCGCGCCCAAAATACAGAAAAGGACGCAGGCGGCGAGTCGCACGGCTTTGGCGGGGATTTTTTTCATCAGCGCTTCGCCCAGATACACCACCGGCACATTGGCGAGCATCAGCCCGAGTATGCTGCCAGCCACCACCCAAAACATTTCTTGGTATTTGGCGGCCAAAAGCACGGTGGCAATCTGCGTTTTATCGCCGATTTCGGCCAGAAAAAACAACACCGTAGTGGCACCGAACGCGCCGTATTTCAGCCAGCGGTTGTCGGGGCCGTCGGCTTTGTCAGGCAAGAGCAGCCACAGGCCGACGGCAATAAAGCTCAGGCCGACAATCCACTTCATCATTTCGGGCGACACGGTTTGCGCCAGCCACACGCCGAACACGGCGGAAACGGCATGGTTGAGCAGGGTTGCCGCAAACATACCCGCCACAATCGCGTTTTTTTGGGCGAAACGGGCGGCGAGAAACAAAGCCAGCAATTGGGTTTTATCGCCGATTTCGGCAATGGCCACACCGAGGGTTGAAGAGAAAAAGGCTTCCATCGAGATACTCAAAACCGTTGCGGGCAAAACCGAAAGCACGGCAAACACCGCCCGCGAGGGGGTTTGCGTGCCTTAAGTCTTGCCTGTCTCCGGTTTCGGGCGGAGATACCGCTGCCATGCCTGCAAGGCAATTGTGTTGACAACGGTTCCGGCCGCTTGAACGGGCCGGATGGCTACTCCCTTAAGGGAACGGGCATATTATAGAGTGGCGGTTCCGATAAAACAATGAAAACGGTGTTTTATCATGCAGCAACGCAATACGAGACAAGGCGAAGCCGCAAAACAGCCCGGCGGCAAACACCGTCGGGCTTTTTTGATGCTCAAGCGGTTAACGTTTGCGGCCGAAAACCAGCGACAACACGGCCAAAACCAAAAACGCGATAAACAGAATTTTGGCAATGCTTGCGGCGCTGCCGGCGATTCCGCCGAAGCCCAACACAGCGGCAATAATGGCGATAACAAAAAATATAACGGAATAGCGCAACATGACAGCCTCCTTTTCTTCTCATTATTAACGTGTGGGTGGTAAGCCCGCTGCGGGAGCAGGGCTTGGTTCACCTTATCATAAAAAATACTTATTATGCAAAGTTGTTTGATATGAAATATATATTTCAAAACTATCCCAAAAGTAACCGTTAGCTGTTCTGCCGTTTTGCGGTTCGGCTCATGCCGTATATCCCTTATAATCCCCGCTATCTTCCAATATTTTTCAGACGGCCTAAATATCATGTCCCAAACCCTGCTTTTAGTCGACGGCTCTTCCTATCTCTACCGCGCCTTTCACGCCATGGCACCCTTAACCGCGCCCGACGGCACGCCCACAGGCGCGCTCTACGGCGTGCTCAATATGCTGCGCCGCCTGCGTGCCGATTATGTGCACGACTATTGCGCGGTGGTGTTCGACGCCAAAGGCAAAAACTTCCGCCATCAAATGTTTCCCGACTACAAAGCCACCCGCCCGCCGATGCCCGACGAATTGCGCCCGCAGGCGGAAATGCTGCCGGAAATGGTGCGGCTGATGGGTTGGCCGGTGCTGGTGGTGCCCGATGTGGAAGCGGACGACGTGATCGGCACGCTGGCCAAACAGGGCGAAGCGGCGGGCTGGAACGTGGTGGTGTCCACCGGCGACAAAGACATGGCGCAATTGGTGAGCGAACACGTTACGCTGGTGAACACCATGAGCAACGAGAAGCTCGATATCGACGGCGTAAAAGCCAAGTTCGGCGTGCGCCCCGACCAAATCATCGACTACCTCACGCTGATGGGCGACAAAGTGGACAACGTGCCCGGTGTGGAAAAATGCGGCCCGAAAACCGCGGTGAAATGGCTGGAACAATACGGCACCTTGCAGGGCGTGATGGAACACGCGGGCGAAATCAAAGGCAAGGTGGGCGAAAACCTGCAAGCCGCGCTGCCGCAACTGCCCTTGTCTTACCAACTGGTTACCATCAAAACCGATGTCGATTTGCATACGGAGCTGGTCGACGGCCTCGAAAGCCTGCGCCGCAGCACGCCGAAATGGTCGCAACTGGCGGTGGAATTCAAACGCCTGAATTTCCGCACCTGGCTGAAAGAAGCCGAAGAGCGTATGCATGAAGGCAACGGCGATTTGTTCGGCGCCGCGCACATTGGCGAACAGGCCGCGCTGGCCGAACAAAGCCTGTCTGAAAACGTTTCAGACGGCCTGCCGCAAACCGCCCCTGCGCCCTCCGCGCTGAATTACCAAGCCATTACCACCGAAGCGCAATTTGCCGTGCTGCTGGAGAGATTATCCCAAGCCGAAGCCATTGGCATCGACACCGAAACCACCTCGCTCAACCCGATGGAAGCGCGGCTGGTTGGCATCAGCATCGCCTTTGCCGCGGGCGACGCCGTATATATCCCGCTCGGCCACACCCCCACCGCCGCGCCTGAACAGCTTGATTTAAACGAGGTATTAGGCCGTCTGAAACCATATCTGGAAAATGCGGAACTCAAAAAAATCGGTCAAAACCTCAAATACGACCAACATATTTTCGCCAATTATGATATTGCCTTGAACGGCATTGCCGGCGACGCCATGCTCGCCTCGTATATTCTCGAAAGCCACTTGGGGCACGGCCTCGACGAATTGGCCGAACGCTGGCTCGGCCTGCCCACCATCACTTACGAATCCCTATGCGGTAAAGGCGCCAAGCAGATTTCCTTTGCCGACGTGGCGCTGGAGCAGGCCACCGAATACGCTGCGCAAGACGCCGATTTCGCCCTGCGCATCGAAAGCTGGCTCAAAGCGCGCATGGACGCCAAACAGCTTGAAATGTACCAACACATGGAGCTGCCCGTGGCACAAGTGCTGTTTGAAATGGAGCGCAACGGCGTATTAATCGACAAAAACGAACTCGCCCGCCAAAGCCACGAGTTGGGCAGCGAACTGTTGCGGCTAGAGCAGCAGGCTTATGAAATCGCCGGCCAGCCGTTTAACCTCAACTCGCCCAAACAATTGCAGGAAATCCTGTTCGACAAAATGGGCATCCCCACCAAAGGGCTGAAGAAAACCGCTTCCGGCGGCATTTCCACCAACGAAGCCGTGCTCGAAACCCTCGCGCCCGATTACCCGCTGCCGAAAATCATCTTGGAAAACCGCGGCCTGGCCAAACTCAAATCCACCTACACCGACAAACTGCCCGAGATGATCAACCCGCACACCGGCCGCGTGCACACCACCTACGCCCAAGCCGTCGCCATCACCGGCCGGCTCGCCAGCAACAACCCCAACCTGCAAAACATCCCCATCCGCACCGCCGAAGGCCGCCGCGTGCGCCGCGCCTTCACCGCCCCCGCCGGCAGCGTGATCGTGTCCGCCGACTATTCGCAAATCGAACTGCGCATCATGGCGCACCTAAGCGGCGACAAAACCCTGCTCGCCGCCTTCCAAAACGGCGAAGACGTACACCGCCGCACCGCCGCCGAAGTGTTCGGCGTTGCCCCCGAAAACGTCAGCAGCGAGCAGCGCCGCTACGCCAAAACCATCAACTTCGGCCTGATCTACGGCATGGGGCAATATGGGCTGGCCAAATCGCTTGGCATCGACAACCTTTCCGCCAAAAACTTTATCGACCGCTACTTCGCCCGCTACCCCGGCGTGGCCGACTATATGCAGCGCACCAAAGAGCAGGCCGCAGCACAAGGCTATGTAGAAACCCTGTTCGGCCGCCGCCTCTACCTGCCCGACATCCGCGCCGCCAACGCCAACCAACGCGCCGGCGCCGAACGCGCCGCCATCAACGCCCCCATGCAGGGCACCGCCTCCGACCTGATCAAACGCGCCATGATAGACGTGCGCGACTGGCTCGCTTCAGACGGCCTGCACAGCAAACTGATTATGCAGGTGCACGACGAATTGGTGTTGGAAGTGGTTGAATCGGAATTAGATTTGGTGAAACAGAAACTGCCGGAAATTATGGCAAGCGTGGCCGACGGCCGCTTAAACGTGCCGCTGGTGGCCGAAGTGGGCGTGGGGGGGAATTGGGAAGAGGCGCATTGATTAGAGAATGTTTGGCCGTGCGATTACTGCTTGCTCAATAATTCTCTTGCTGATTTAGACAGGCTTGCAAGTGTGCTTATACCGATTGCCTAATCCACTGTATAAGTCACATGTTGCACATTACACCAGATTTAAGTAAAATACTGCCCAACACACCCGCCATGCCTCTTGACTTACTCTCGTAGTTTGACAATGCACAAATCGGCGGGTTTTTTATATCTGTTCAAAGGAATGTAGAATGGCAACATTCAGCAAGCCGGCAAAAAACAACACGGAACTGATTGAAGAATGGAAAACACGCGGGTTAAATATTCCCGATGAGCAGCGTGCACAACGCTATTTAGACTTCATCAGCTATTATCGGCTTTCTGCCTATACTATTCCTTTTCAGGATCCGCAATTTCAGGATTCTCAATCCAACCAAAAGCACCATTTCAAGCCCAATATTTCGTTTAATGATATTTTGGAACTGTATATTTTCGACAGAGAATTGAGATTATTAATTATGGATGCCATTGAGCGTATCGAAGTCGCTGTAAGGGCACAGATTTGTAATGTCCATTCGCTTTCGCAGAACAGCAACGATCAAACTCACGGTGCATTTTGGTATTTAGATGGGCAACATTTCCGGAAAAATTTTTCCCATTTCCGTCTACTAGCCAACATCGAAAGGCAATTGTCAGATGAAAAAGAAAGGTTAGATCGAGATATAAACAATATTACCAAACGGAAAAATCTCACACGGGAACAACAGCAAAAACTGATTGAAAATTCAAAGAAAGAAAACTTTCTGCGTCATTATTTATCCCAATATGACGAACCGAGGTTACCACCTTGCTGGATGATGATGGAAATGCTGACATGGGGTGAACTGAGCCATTTATATGCTGGTTTACAGTCTGCCGCTATTCAAAAGAAAATTGCCGATAATTTAGGCGTGAATGCTGAAATTTTAGAATCATGGCTGAAAACATTAAACAGTATTCGCAATATCTGCGCCCATCATGGTCGTTTATGGAACAGAGAATTGGGTGTAGCGATTAAAATACCTAATTCAAGAAGAATTAAATGGTTATCTACAACTCCACAACGTTCACAATTAGGCAATGTACAATTTGAGCGTAGGGTTTATTCTATTTTAACGGCATTGCAAGTTTTGCTTTATAGTGTAAGCCCCCATTCAGGATGGGCAAAACGCTTGAAGGCATTAATAGACAAATACCCAAACATTCCGCGTGTCAATATGGGAATGCCGGAGAATTGGCATACAGATGATTTTTGGAAGGATGCATTGAAATAGCAAGTGTAGAGGATATAAATCCACCGTTTTACTCTTAACATCCCCCAATAGTGAGTTTACGCCAGCCCTATATCTATAAGGCCGTCTGAAAGCTATTTTTCAGACGGCTTTTTATCGGGGTTTCAACGGTCGTTTTGCGGTTTCGGGCAATGTTACAATTGCCGCTCTGCAAGCTGCGCAGCCTGAAAAGCTGTGTTTTTAATTTAAACGGAATGTTATGAACCCTATTTTTATCGTTCTCCCGATTTTGCTGCTGTTGATGTTCGGTTTGGGCTTGTCGTTCAAGCCGGCTGATTTTGCCGTTTTGCTGCGGCAGCCGAAGGCGGTGTTGGTGGGTACGGTGGCGCAGGTTGTGCTGCTGCCGTTGCTGGCGGCGGGTTTGGCGGGCTTGTTCGAGCCGGAGCCTTATCTGCTGGTGGGGCTGATGCTGATTGCCTGCTCGCCGGGGGGCACGTCGTCGAATATTTTCACTTCGGTTGCCAAAGGCGATGTGCCGCTGTCGGTAACGCTTACGGTGTTGAGCAGCATCATTACGGTGTTTACCATTCCGCCGGTGCTGCTGTATGCGTTTGATGCGGCGGGTTTGGGCGGCGCGGAGGCGGTAAAACTGCCGGTGGGGCAGTTGCTGGTGCAGAATGTGGTGCTGGTGCTGCTGCCGGTGTTGCTGGGCATGGCGGTGCGCCGTTTTTGGCCTGATTGGGCGCAAAAGGCGAAAAAGGGGGTTAATGGACATTTGGGTTGGTAAAAATCGCTGCAAGCATTACCATACAAGGCTTTCAGCGATTTTTTGCCAATGAATATAAAAAATGCCCGTTTTGCCACCAAAACACTCTAATCAAATACGGCCGTAAAAACGGTC
>JBHALY010000240.1:0-10152 GCA_041827905.1 Neisseria dentiae | reverse complement strand
TTCAACGCGCTGGGCGGTAACAAAGCCCTGATTCCGTATATCACCGTCGGCGACCCCGACACCCGCACCACACTCGCACTCATGCACAGCATGGCTGCCAACGGTGCCGATTTAATCGAACTGGGCGTGCCGTTTTCCGACCCGATGGCCGACGGCCCCACCATTCAGCGTGCCGCCGAACGGGCTTTGGCACAAGGCGTTTCGTTGAAAGACGTGCTGGCCGTGGTGCGCGAATTCCGCCAAACCAACCAAACTACCCCCGTGGTATTGATGGGCTATCTCAACCCCGTGCATAAAATGGGCTATGCCGAATTCGCCCGCGCCGCCGCCGAAGCAGGCGTTGACGGCGTGTTAACCGTAGATTCGCCCGTCGAAACCATCGCCCCGCTGCACGATGCCCTGCGGCAAAACGGCTTGGACTGCATTTTTCTGGTCGCCCCCACCACCGGCGAAGCGCGCATGGCCGCCATCGGCAAGCTCGCCAGCGGTTTCGTATATTATGTATCGCTCAAAGGCGTAACCGGCTCCGCACAGTTGGACACCGAAGCCGTTTCGCGTAAAATCGAGCTTTTACGCAAATATACTACCCTGCCCATCGGCGTAGGTTTCGGCATCAGCAATGCCGAAAGCGCCCGCAAAATCGCCGCCGTTGCCGATGCCGCCATTGTGGGCAGCCGCATCGTGCAAGAAATCGAAAACAATGCAGGCCGCGAAGCAGAAGCCGTCGGCGCGTTGGTGAAACAACTAAAAGACGCCGTTGCACAGGCCGTCTGAAAAAACATCTTCTAACTAAGGAGCAAACATGAGCTGGTTAGACAAAATCCTCCCCCCGAAAATCAAGCGCGCCGACAAAGGCGAATCCAACGTGCCCGAAGGCTTGTGGCACAAATGCCCTTCGTGCGCCGCCACCCTTTACTCGACCGATTTGCAGCAAAACCTGCAAGTGTGCCCCAAATGCAGCCACCACAACGCCCTTTCCGCCCGCGAGCGCCTCAACATCCTTTTAGATGAAAACGGCCGCGAAGAAATCGGCGCCAACGTCAAACCCGTCGATATGCTGAAATTCAAAGACAGCAAAAAATACCCCGAACGCCTCACCGCCGCCCGCAAATCCACCGGCGAAGACGATGCGCTGGTGGTGATGAAAGGCACCATGAACGGCCTGCCCGTTGTCGTGGCTTCCTTCGAATTCCGCTTTATCGGCGGCTCGATGGGCTCGGTGGTGGGCGAACGCTTCGTTCAGGGCGTGCGCCGCGCCGTTGCCGACCGCTGCACCTTTATCTGCGTGGCCGCATCCGGCGGCGCGCGTATGCAGGAAGGCCTCAACTCG
This sequence comes from Neisseria dentiae, assembly GCA_041827905.1. Taxonomy (GTDB): domain Bacteria; phylum Pseudomonadota; class Gammaproteobacteria; order Burkholderiales; family Neisseriaceae; genus Neisseria; species Neisseria dentiae_B. The sequence goes on along the minus strand of JBHALY010000240.1, from coordinate 8,822 downwards.
CTGATGCAGATGACCAAAACCAGCGCCGCCCTGCACCTGCTTTCCGAAAAAAGCCTGCCGTTTATTTCGGTGCTCACCGATCCGACTATGGGCGGCGTATCCGCCAGCTTCGCCTTTCTGGGCGACATCGTTATGGCCGAACCCAATGCCCTGATCGGCTTCGCCGGCCCCCGCGTGATTGAGCAGACCGTGCGCGAAACCCTGCCCGAAGGCTTCCAGCGCGCCGAATTTCTGCTGGAGAAAGGCGCCATCGACCAAATCGTCGACCGCCGCGAGATGAAGCAGCGCATCACCGACCTGATTACCCTGCTGCGCCGTGAAGAGCCTGTTCACGCTGCCTGATTTTTATTTTTAACCGGAACATCATATCAAAAAATCAACGTCATAAAATAAATAGCATAATATTAATATACGTTAATACATTGCCATTTATTCCCAAAATAAGCCATTAAATCGGAATACCCCTAAATCATATAATGATGGAATAGAATAAAAGTTCAAGCTACACCGCCCGCAAGGCTTCGGCTCTGCGGGCATTTTTATAACAAAACTTACATTTTGGGAGTGTTATTATGAACTACGGCTATTCTTCATACGGCTATAAAGGTTACAGCGCCGCATTCTGCGCACCGTCGGCCAAAAGCTATTACCAAGGCGGCAGCTACGGCAGCTACTTCGGCCACGGCTATCAGCAGCACGGCGGTAAAGGCGGTAAAGGCGGCAAGGGAGGCAAAAAAGGTGGCAAAGGCGGTTGGGACATTTTCTGCTTTCCCAAAGACTATATCCCCTACTGCCCGCCTGTAAAACCCAAACCCCAACCGAAACCGGAGCCGAAACCGGAACCCAAGCCCGAGCCGAAACCCGAACCAAAGCCGGAACCCAAACCCGAGCCTAAGCCCGAACCGAAACCGGAACCCAAACCCGAGCCGAAACCGAATCCCGATTCCAAAGACAACTGCGTAGACTGCAAAGACAACAACGACAACCCCACCAACAGCTTCGGCAGCATCGATAAAAACCCGGGCAACGTGTTCAACGGCATTCCCAACGAAATCGGCCAAATCCACGGCACCGATCAAAAAGACACCATTTACGGCACCGACCAAGCCGATGAAATCTTCGGCCACACAGGCCCCGACGTAATTTACGGCGGTGCGGGCAACGACACCCTCCACGGCGACAACAACGGCGACACCCTCTACGGCCAAGCCGGCAACGACACCTTATACGGTGGCAACGGCAACGATTACCTCAACGGCGGCGCAGGCGACGATATCATGCGCGGCGGTTTGGGCAACGATGTTTACATGGTCGAGCAAACAGGCGACTGCGTTATCGAAAATGCCGGCGAAGGCACCGACACCGTGCGCACCTACATCGATTACGAACTGCCCGACAACGTTGAAAACCTGATTCTGATGGAATGGGCCAACCTCAACGGCACAGGCAACTGCCTCGACAACGAAATCCTCGGCAACGGCGGCAACAATGAATTGCGCGGCATGGACGGCAACGACCGCCTCATCGGCAAAGGCGGCAACGACTGGCTCGACGGCGGCGAAGGCAACGACTATCTCGACGGCGGCGAAGGCAACGACACCTATGTGTTCAACAAAGGTTACGGCCACGACACCATCTGCGATTTCGACACCGACCCGTGCAACCACGACGTCATCGAATTCTGGCACGGCCTGCAAGCCTCTGATTTGAGTTTCTCGCGCGCAGGCAACGATTTGACCATCTCGGCCAACAGCCAGGATATTTTAACGGTGAGCAACTGGTTTGAAAGCGCCGCCTACCGCATCGAAGAATTCAACTTCGACGACGGCACCGTGTGGAATAGCGCCGCTATCGACAAAGCCATCGGCAGCTACGGCATCGACACCGGCTATGCCGCGGTGAGCCAAGAGCAGATTGCCCAGCAAACCCAAACCCAAGGCATTATTTAAGTTTGAAACAGCTTAAACAAACAGGCCGCCTGAATTTTTCAGACGGCCTGATTTTTATGCAATCCGAAACCGTTATAAAGCCCACTCAGGCCGAGGCCTTTTCGAAATTTATTCGGGCCGTCTGAAATGTTACTCCGTCATTATCGGGCTTGACCCGAGTATGACGGTATAGAAAACAACGAAACATAAAACCCAGCCAACCCCCTAAACCGTTTATAACTTCGCCGCCAACCCTTTTGCCGCTTCCGCACGTTCGCGGCGGCTCAGTTCGGGCAGATGGGTGTTAAGCGACGACCATTTCGGCTGGCTGCGGGCCTTATTCAGTTCGGCCGGCAGTTTCGCGGCCTGCCACGGGGTTTTGCCGCTCTGCATCCGGATTTCAGCCTGCGCCGCATGGCCGCGCGTTTGCAGGGCGGCGAGCAGATCGAGGGCGCGTGCGGCCAGCAGGGTGAGTGTTTCCGGATCAATGTGCAGGGTTTGTTTGCCCGACAGTTTGTCGGTAATCGTCTGCATATTCGGCAGCACGCCGCCGAGCACGCCGCCGATGGCGGTGCCCAAGCCGAGCGAGCCGCCGAGCGTAACCATGTCCACGCCCAAGCCGATTAACGCGCCGGTTGCCGCGCCGGTGCCGGTGCGGATGCCGTATTCTTTCAGCAAATCGGCGTCGAACGGGTCTTGGCGGAACGCCTTAAGCGCCCATTCGCCGGTGTCGATTTCGTTATGGTAGAAACGGTAGGTTTGGAACAGTTGCTGCTGAAGCTGCCGCTCAAGCTGGCGCACGGCCGCCTGCATGGTTTGCAGCACCGGCTCGGGATTGTCTTCTTCATCGATTTCCTGCTTGTAGGCCGCCACATCGAGCAAGAAATGGGCGATGTCGCTGCGCGCCTCGCGGTCAAGCTGCTGCCATTCGCGGCGGCGCATCGCAATCAGGCGGTCGATAATACCGCGTTCGGGCAGCATGGTGGCCAAGTTGTCCCACAGGCGGATTTCGCCCTCAAAATCAAAGGCCACGGTGTCGAAGCCGCTGTAAACGTGCAGCGTGCGCCGTGCCAGCATCGTCGTCCACTCGCCCAAATCCTGCCCGCCGATAAAGTTGAACACCGGCATTACCGGCTTGGCGCACCACGACAAAACCGTTAACTCGTCTTTGTATTTGTTTAGCACCGGCTCGCGCGCGTCCACCACATACAGCGCCATATCGCTTTGCAGCAGCTGGCGCAGCACTTTGGCTTCCTGATTGAAATCGCCCGCCGCTTCCGGGCTTTCGAGAAACTGCTGCAAACGCTCGATGCCGTCCGAACGGCTAGAAGTGTTGGCTTCCAGCCAATCGAGTACGCCGCCCGCATCTTCTAGCCCGGGCGTGTCGTAGAGATACACCAGCGTCTCGCCGCCGTCGTTAATCGCCGCCTGCTCCACATGGCGGGTGGTGGCGGGCGCGTTTTTCACTTCGCCGAAACGGCTGTCGCGCAGCAAAGTGCGCAGCAGCGAGGTTTTGCCGGTGTTAGTGTGGCCGACCACGGCCAAGGATAGAGTATTATTTTTCATGATGAATTTCTATTGCTGCAACACTACACTCTTCAGAGCTATATTCCCTTAAAGCTTTAGGAACCCATTCAATAAAATAACAAGCTAATTTATAGCTTTCATATATCTCTTCCGTAGTCTTATCCAATGAAAAATTGGCATAATCTTGATGAACTAATCTATTCCTATCTAATCCCAAGCTCATAAACTCTTTAATTGATTGATGTAATTCGTCAGATTTATTTTTTTCGTTTATTGCATACTTTTTAAAGTCTTCTCCAAATAAAGCAAAAAAAGGATTTGCACTACTATTATTCCAATCGAACCATGTATGATATTGTCGATTAATTGCCTTACTTTTTACCAACTCCGTAATAATGCTTCTAGGCCCAGTTTTTTCTCTTATATATTCAATAACTATACCAGTTAACTTAACTTCAAAATAGCTTGCAATTGAGAGCAAGAGAGACTTTCTATAAACATCTTGAATAGAATTAGTTAATGAAATTTCTTTATCATCTATCAATAAGCTATATAAATCTTTTGAATCTTTATATATTTTATCAATTGCATTAGTCATTATTCATGCCTTTATTCTAAAGTTATAAGTATCTCCGCCCTTTCTAATCTTCTTTTAATATTATTTGCTCGTGTAGTCCCTTCTAATGAAGCCTCCACAAAATCCTTATCATTGGCTAACATTGTAATACTTTCATAATTTATTCTCTCTCTTATTGTTTCTCTATTATTAAAAGCTTTTTTACTTGCCGCATAAAAAATAGCTTCAAATATAGCTATATTAAATCGATTGTTATTTTTATTTTTAAATATATCAGGAGGCAAATTTTCACAAGCTGAAAGGAATGATTTAAATAACGATTCTAAATAATCATTTTGACTTTCTTTATGATTTTCACATTTTTTTGAAAATTGATTTAGAAATTTTATCATCGATGGTTTATATTTATCGCCGTCAATCAACATTGCAAATGAACGAAGTAATATTTCTATATCTTTCATGTGAATATCAGGCTCTTTTGAGCCTATAAAATCTCTCCATTTTTCTTCTCTATTAATTTTATATAGCATTTCGTAAAATTTAGAATGATACATACTTGTACGAATTTCTTGAGGTTTTAAATTTACCCCCCCTGTATTTAATCTATTAAAAATTTCATACATTGATGAATCATCATCAGATGGGTCATTTTGCTTTACAACAATATTTCTCATGGGTCTCAAATTTAAGGCAGTTTGAAACTCTCCTAGAGTAGAATAATTTAATCCATGAAATTTATTTTTATGGTCAGGTAACTGACTTGGTAACTTGAGATTAAAGGTTTCAAAATATTCATCATCATACAGTATTTCATCAGGAATTTTTCCATATTTTTCAAAAATTAAGCGAAGCTGAGACCTCTTGGATTTACGTGGAAATCTTTGTTTCATAAAATAATAAATAGACATCAATCGCTGTTGCCCATCAATCACAAGGAATTTATTTCTACTTTGCTCATATAAAAATAACTGTGGAACAGGTAAACCTAATAATAATGATTCTATCAATTTAGAGGAGCGCCCTATATCCCAAACAAAATTTCTTTGGAATCCAGGGATTCTTACTGCTCCTAATTCAATGAAACTGTTTAGAGTCATTACATTAAAATCATTAGGTGTCGCAGTAATATCATATTCATCTATAACAACATCATTTACACCTTCTGCACTTTCTGCATAATCATCAAACCATTCAGTAGCATTTTCAGCCATTATTAATCTCCATTATATAAATTGTAAACATAAGTAAATATTAAGCTCACGAAGCAATATTAAACCATAACTCTAAAAAATAACAATGTATTCAGACGGCCTTTTGCGCCAGCCTTTCCCTTTGGCTGATTCGCGGCGGATCCAACCACGGCAAGCGGCGTTCTGTCAGCGCGGCGTGCCATTGGTTTAAATAGTCTTCAAGGCCGTCTGAAATGTTTTTTTCGGCCAAAAGCTGCACCACCGCCCCGCCCTGCGCGGCTTCGGCCAAGGCGGTGAGTTGGCGCAAGATGCCGCGGTCGGGCATGCTGCGGGCGCGCACGCCGATCAGCAGTTGGGCGGGATTGGCTTCTAAATCGGCTTTCAACGCAGCGACGGCATCGCGGCCGGCGGCGATGCCTTTATCAAGCCAGTCTTGCCCCAAAACGTGTTGGAACCAGGTTTTGTCGGCCCATTCTGCATCAAGCATCACCGCCCATTTGGGGGCGTTGCTGAGGCTGATTTGCGGGGCGGCGGTAACGGTTTCGCTTTGGGTGTCGGCGTCGACCACGCGCTGCTGCCATTGCTGGATGATTTGCTGGTAATAAGGTTTTTCAAGCGGCAGCGTGCTCATGCTGCGGCGGGAAAGGATGTGGCAGGCAAGCCAGGCGGCGAAACGGGGCAGCAGGCCGTAGCAGACGATGCTGCCGATTAGCAGGCCGCCCCATTGGCGTGAGGCGGCAAGGTCGTTGTTCAGACGGCTGTTTAACACAGCATCGGTATCGGGCACGGGAAAGCCGAGTTGGGCGGGCAGCCAGCCGAGCGCCTGCACGGCCTGCACGAAAACGGCGTCGCTTAAAATGGTGCTTTCCCAGTTGAAGGTATATTGGCGCACGGCCAGCAGCACCACCACGGCGGCCAACATACCGGTTAAGGCGGAGAGCCACAGGCGGTGGCTGGTGCGGCCGATCAGCCAGCGGGTGGCGGGCTTGCCCCATTCGTCGCTATACAGGCGCAAGATGGCTTGGTTGACCGGATCTTTGCCGCGTATCCATAACGCAGGGTTGGCGAACAAGCCGTGCGGTTTGAAGCGCGGCAGCAGCACGCTGCCCAACCATAACAGCAGCATCAATGTATGCACGCCGAGCACGCCGGCGAGCACAAAGAAAAAGTTCAGCCCCGACTGCTGCATCAGCGTTGCGGTGCCGGCAAAGCCGCTCACCAGCCAAAACAAAGTAGCGGCCAGCAGCAGCCAGGCAAACAGGCTGCGCACGCGCTCGAGGCTGTCGTGCAGCTTGCGGTCGCTGTCTATCATTTCTGCGCGGCGGCAGAGTTTGGCTTCAGCGCTGCCTTCGGCATGGCGCAGGGCTTCGGTGAGCGGCTGCGGATCGGCGGCGAAAATATAGCCGCGCTCCTGCAAAAGGCGCACCAGTTCGGTGAGCTGGCGGGGCGGTGTGAGCATGGTTTCGAGAGGTAAGGCCGTCTGAAAAAAGTTGCTTATTCTAACACAGCGCCATGTGCTTTCAGACGGCCTGCACGGTGCTTTTCAGACGGCCTGATGGCGTATTGCCGGCAAATGCAGTATGCTTTTACTGTTAAAAGCATTAAAGTTTATCTGCCGCCACATTAAAACCTGTAAAGGAGCGCAACATGAACACCCGCCGCCTGCTTATCCTGCTGCTGCTTGCTTCGCCTTGTGCCGCATGGGCTTATGAAGCAGCCGAATATGTGCCCGTTACCCCCGCCGCCGCAGAAACCGCGCCTGCGCCCGAAAACAACACTTGGGTCGACCGCCAGCACGGCGCGGTGAGAAGCCGTTTGAAATCTTGGGCGCACAATATGGACGATTGGTTCGGCGAACCCGATCCCGACAACCCCGCCGATGCCAACCTGCGCGTGATGATCGATACCGAGTGGAACAAGTATGACGACTTTTCGGTGAAACCGCGCATACGCGGCCGGGTGAAACTGCCCGTGTTGCAGCAAAAATTAAATGTGGTGTTCGGCGACGATTCGCTGGATAACGAACCGCGCAATAACGTTCACCTTTATGAAGAAAACATTCACCCCGAAGGCAAAACCTTCGATAAAACCCAAAGCCGCGAAAGCAACTCGTCGCTGGCGCTGCGCTGGTCCGACATAAGCAAACGCACCGGCATCGACACCGACGCCGACATCGGCATCCGCTCCGGCGACGATATCTACCTGCGCCTCAAAGGCAGCAAAGACTGGCAGCTCGGCGGCGATTTCAGCACCCGCCTCGAACAAATCTACCGCTACGGCATCGACAGCAAACATTATGTGCGCACCAACTGGGAAGTGCGCCGCTTTCCCGAAGGCAACACCTTCACCGCCAACCAGCTCCACCTGCAGTACACCCACGACGACGAGGAAGAATGGACTTGGGGCAACAGCCTCTACCGCCAGCACAACCTGCCCGGCCACAAACGGTTAACCTACGGCATTTACACGGGCGGCAACATCGAAGCCAAAAAAACCAAACTCAACAGCTACGGCCCGTTTGCAGGCTGGCGCCAGCCCGTTTGGCGCGAATGGCTGTTTGTGCAAACCGAAGTCAACTATCTGAACAACCGCGAGGAAAACCGCAACCACCATATCGGCACGCTGCTGCGGGTGGAGGCCTTGTTTTAACCCTCCCAAACAACCCGGGGGTAAAATTCATTCAGGCCGTCTGAAACGTTTTCAGACGGCCTGCTTAAATATTGGAAGATATTGGAAAAGGTTAATTCAGATAAGGCATGGGGTTGACCGCCTTGCCGTTAATCCGCACTTCAAAGTGCAGTTTCACGCGGTCGGCATCGGTGTCACCCATCGTGCCGATAACCTGCCCCGCCTGCACGGTTTGGTCTTTCTGCACCGAAATGCTCTGGTTGTGGGCATAGGCCGTCAGCGTGCTGCTGTTGTGGCTGATCAAAATCAGCTTGCCGTAGCCGCGCAAACCTTCGCCGGCATACAACACCTTGCCTGCCGCCGCCGATTTCACCGGCGTGCCGGCTTCGCCGCCGATGTCGATACCTTTGTTGGAACCGCCGTTATAAGGCGCGATAACGTTGGCGCTGCCGTTGTCCACCGGCCATTGCAGATTCAGGCGGTTGGTGGGGGCGACGGTGGTTTCCCTGGCAGGTGCACCTGCCGATGCGCGCGCAGAAGTTGAAGCGGAGCCGGAGCCGCCTTTCGGGCGCACGCGCAGCACTTGGCCGACTTCGATTTTGGTGGGGTCGCTCAGATTGTTCCAAGCGGCCAGCGTTTGCGCGCTTTGGCCGAAACGCAGGCCGATGCGGTAAAGGTTGTCGCCGCTTTGCACGCGGTAATGCCCTTCGGGAACGGGGCCGGTTGAGGGAGTGCCTGCGCAGGCTGCCAAAACCGACACGGCAACGGCAAGCAGAAGGGTTTTCAATTTTGACGGGGAAGCTGTTTGTGTATTCATGGGGCGTAAGGATAGCAAATTTCGGCGGCCGCCCGAATGCCCGCGCGGCCTTTTGTTTGAGGCTTTACTTGTTTTTACCGCGCGTATTTTACCCGTTTTCACATCAAAAATGCTTGAAAGCGCGCCTTTCAGGCTTTATTTTACCGAAAGCGGCA
>JBHALY010000239.1:0-5536 GCA_041827905.1 Neisseria dentiae | reverse complement strand
CATTGAAAATTTTTTACATTGATTCAAGTCAATAAAGCCGCCCTATCCCGCTTTGCCAACCGTTAAACCGCTTGACGGACAACACTTGTTTTCAATACGATAGCCGCCATAAAAAAGTTTAAAAAACGGTTTGAAAACGCAACCGTTTTTTAAATTATAAAAATGACACCGATGTCATTTAACAAAAAACAGCAACTGCACACTGTAAAAAGCCTTGGCAAACAAGGCTCGGAATACTTCGGGGGAAGTGTTTCACCTGTTAATAATTCTGATGCAGCCGTTTACCCAACTTTTGGAGAATGAATGATATGAAACCCCAAAAAATCCTGCCTTTCGTATGTGCTTCCCTCTTCGCCGCCCCTGCTTTGGCGGCAAACACAGCAGCCGCATTGGCCACTACCGATGATTATGTGAACGCCGGTGCAAAACGCGCCTCAAGCGATTACAACGTTATCCCCGACCGTTTCGGCGCCCACGGCACCATCCGCGTCCGCGCCGACTCCGGCGACACCGCGGCCAACTACGCAACCGAAGACAACGCCAAAAACAACACCGCCAGCCATCTGAACGCTGATTTATGGTTTTCCGCCCGCGTTTATAAAGACTGGAAAATCGTTACCCAAATCGAGCCGCAAATCAACCTGGAAACCGGCAAATTCAACGGCGACCACGATGTGCCCATGAACAAGCTCTACGCCGAAGGCACGGTTTACGACAAAGTCAAAGCCCGCGTGGGTAAATTCGGTGCATTCTCTTCATACGGCCGCATTCTCGACAATGAAGTAACCGGCGCAGAATTGTTTTTCGACTACAAATACCCCACCAAAGTGGCCGTTGCCCGCGTAACAAAACACTTGAACGACAACCCGTGGGGTGTGGAAGTGCGCCGCGAAATGATGGTGTCTGCACAAACCGTGATTCCCGTAACCGACAAAGTGAATGTGGGCGCTACTGCGGTTTACCTGAACGACGTGAAACAGCCTGATAACAGCCGTAAAAACGCCCTCTTCGGCGAAATCGGCGCCGACGTGAAAATCAATGACGACTGGAGCGCAATGGCCGCCTACAGCCGTTCCAACCTCACCGGCGTGAAAGACAGCGCGGGCAAAAAAGTATCGCCCGACGGCATCTTTACCGGCGTGAGATTCAAAAAAGCCGAGTGGGAAGTCCGCAACTCTTACGACGTGTTCTTCAACCTGCGCCGCGTCGGTGCGATGTCGGGCATTTCTTCGGTTGAAGACTACAGCAAAAACGTACAAGGCGCACAAATCGGCTTCAACTACGTTCCCTACAAAAACTTCAAACTCAATGCTTTCTACCTGCACGGCAAACAGGTTAACGCCACCGTCGGCAGCAACAAGCAAGACGTAAACGTGGTGCGCGGCCAAATCGAATACAAATTCTAAGCCCCATAACGCTTCGCAAACACAGGCCGTCTGAAAACGTTCAGACGGCCTTACTTCATTCAAAAAACGTTATACCGAAACAAAGTTATCAAGCGGGCATAGAGCCTTCGTTTTGATAAAGCGTAAACAGCGGCACGCCGCGGTCGCGGATATTGGCACCGCCGGGCAGGTCGGTAAATTCCAAAATCGCCGCTGCCTCGATGATTTCGCCGCCGAGTTTGCGGATTAATTCAATGCCCGCCTGCATGGTGCCGCCGGTAGCCACCAAATCGTCCACCAACAACACGCGTGCGCCTTTCTGAACGGCATCGGTATGGATTTCCACCGTTGCCTCGCCGTATTCCAGCGCATAGCTTTGCGACAGCGTTTCAAACGGCAGCTTGCCTTTCTTGCGGATAGGCACGAAGCCCACATTCAGCTGGTAGGCCAAAGCCGCCCCGATGATAAACCCACGCGCATCCAAGCCGGCCACCACGTCGATTTTCTGCCCCATATAGCGGTAAACCAGCAAATCTACCAACAGGCGGAAATATTCAGGGCTTTGCAATACGGGCGTAATATCATGAAACAAAATGCCTTTTTTCGGCCAATCAGGCACTTTGCGGATTTTTTCATACAGCTTGCCCACGCCCATCACATCGGGATGAATCAACATATTAACCTTGTCCTCAATTCGTTAACCAACAAATTAATAATTGTAGCAAAGCTTGGCGCCCGTTGTCGCCCCGTCTGCCGCTGTGGCATAATAAGCGGCAATTTCCCTCTCGGCCCGTTACCATGCAAGCATCATCCAAAGGCAATATTTTCATTATCTCCGCCGCCTCCGGCACCGGCAAAACCACATTGGTTTCCCGCCTTACCCAACACCACGACGATATCCGCGTATCGGTTTCCCACACCACCCGCGCGCCCCGAACAGGCGAAGAACACGGCCGCCATTATTATTTTGTCGATACCGCAGAATTTGAAAAGTTAATCGGCGAAAGCGCTTTTCTCGAACACGCCAAAGTGTTCGACAATTATTACGGCACCAGCGTGGAAGGCGTGAACCTGCTGCGCGAACAGGGCTATGACGTGATTTTGGAAATCGACATCCAAGGCGCCGAACAAGTGCGCCGCGTGTGGCCCGATGTGTGCAGCATCTTCATCCTGCCGCCTTCGTTTAAAGTTTTGGCCGAACGGCTAACCGGCCGTGGCACCGACAGCGCCGAAGTGGTGGCCAAACGTTTGAGCAAAGCCCGCCGCGAAATCGAGCAGGCGTTTTTATTCGATTATGTTGTCGTAAACAACGATTTGGCCGAGGCCGAGGCCGATTTGCTTTCTATCATCAAATCGCACCGCCTCAAACAATCCTCGCAACGGCTGTTTGTTGAAAACCTGTTGGAAAATTCTTAAAAAACAGCGACAATATGCCCTTATTTTCTTTTTAACCGTTCATAACGAGAAAGCATCCGACAAAATGGCACGAATCACCGTAGAAGACTGCGTTACCAAAATCCCCAATCACTTCGACCTCACCCTTACCGCCGCCCGCCGCGCCCGCCAGCTCGAAAACGGCACCGCGCCGCTGGTTGACGATGTCCGCAACAACAAACCCACCGTTACCGCCCTGCGCGAAATCGCCGCCGGCGAAATCGGCGTAGAGCTGCTCAAACGCAGCAAATAACCGCACAAGGCCGTCTGAATGCGTGCGCCGCAACCCACCGCCCCATACGACCCGTTAACGGCCGAAGCCCGCAATCTGCTGTTCCGCACGGCTTCCTATTTGAACGGCAAAGAACAGGAACAGCTTGAAAAAGCCTGCGCCTTCGCTTTTCACGCCCACGACGGCCAAACCCGCAAAAGCGGCGAACCCTACATCACCCACCCGCTGGCGGTGGCCACGCAACTGGCCGTGTGGCATATGGACATACAGGGCCTGTGTGCCGGCGTGATGCACGACGTACTTGAAGACACCGGTGTGACCAAACTCGAAATGGCCGCCGAATTCGGCGAAACCATCGCCGAAATGGTCGACGGTCTCTCCAAACTTGAAAAACTCGAATACAACAACCAGGCCGAACATCAGGCCGAAAGCTTCCGCAAACTGATTCTGGCCATGACCAAAGACGTGCGCGTGATTGTGGTAAAGCTCGCCGACCGCCTGCACAATATGCGCACGCTCGGCTCGATGCGCCCCGAAAAGCGCCGCCGCATCGCGCAGGAAACGCTGGAAATCTATGCCCAAATCGCCAACCGCATCGGCCTGAACAACGCCTATCAGGAATTGCAGGATTTATCTTTCCAAAACCTGCACCCGCGCCGCTACGAAACCCTGCAAAAAGCCATGAAGGCCAGCCGTCGCAACCGCCGCGACGTAGTCGGCAAAGTATTGCGCGCTTTCAGCGTACGCTTGGTTGACGCCAATATCGAAGCCAAAATCAAAGGCCGCGAAAAAAATCTTTACAGCATCCACCAAAAAATGCAGGCCAAAAACCTGCGTTTCGCCGATGTGATGGATATTTACGGCTTCCGCGTGATTGTAAACAGCATTCCCGCCTGTTATGCCGCACTCGGCGCCCTGCACAGCCTCTACCAGCCCAAACCCGGCCGCTTCAAAGACTATATCGCCATTCCCAAAAGCAACGGCTACCAAAGCCTACACACCACGCTGGTCGGCCCATACGGCCTGCCCATCGAAGTACAGATACGCACTTGGGAAATGGATGCCGTGGCCGAAGGCGGCGTGGCCGGCCATTGGATCTACAAATCCGGCGAGAGCACCGTCGATCAAGCCACGCTGCACACCAACCGCTGGCTGAAAAACATTCTCGACCTGCAAGCCGGCAGCGCCAACGCCATGGAATTTTTTGAAGCCGTTAAAGTCGATCTATTCCCCAACGAAGTGTATATCCTTACACCGAAAGGGAAAATTCTGGCGCTCCCCAAAGGCGCCACCCCTATCGACTTTGCCTATGCCGTACATACCGACATCGGCCACCGTACCGTAGCCGCACGCATCAACAACACCATGATGCCGCTGCGCACCAAACTCAAAACCGGCGATTCGGTGGAAATCATCACTTCCGAGCAAGCCAAACCCAACCCGGCATGGCTCAATTTCGCCGTATCCAGCCGCGCCCGCAGCGCTATCCGCAACTACATCAAAAACATGAACCGCAAAGATGCCGTCATGTTGGGCGAAAACCTGCTGCAAAAAGCCCTTTCCAGCCTGCTGCCGCAAAATATCCTGCTTTCAGACGGCCTTAAAGAAAAATATCTGGAAGACCTCAACAACAAGCAAACCACGTTTGAAGACGTGCTCTATAACGTCGGCATGGGCCATACCCTGCCCGTTACCGTAGCCATGCACATCGCCGAGCTGGCCGGCGAACATTTCGGCGGCGAAGTGCGTTTAAGCCCGATTAAAATCAACGGCGGCGAAACCGGCCGCGTGCATCTGGCACAATGCTGCCAACCCCTGCCCGGCGACGCCATCCGCGCCCTGCTGATCAAAGACCAGGGGCTGGTTATCCACCGCGACACCTGCCCCAATATGCTGAAAGCCGACCCGGACCAACAGCTCGATGCCGATTGGGAAAGCATCACCGACCAAAGTTTCCGCACCACTTTAGTGGTCGGCTCCCGCGATACCCGCGGCCTGCTGGCTTCGATGGCGCAGGCAATTTCATCATCGGGTGCAGACATCGAATCGGTGGAAACACCTCAAAAACAACCCGGCACGGAAGGGTTTATCGAATTCAAATTCTTCCTGAAAGTGAAAAACACCGAGCAGCTCAACAACATTATCCGCGCCCTGCACGTTATCCCGCAGGTGCAGCGCATCGTGCGGGTTTAACGGTGTTATACCGCAATATATTATCAAGGCCGTCTGAAATCCATGAACTGTCCCCCAATACTTGGACAAGTTAAGAGTCTTTCTCAAACAACCTTTTCAAGCTGGGTTCTGTAGCCGACAGGACTCAGCTTTTTTAAATTCAAACTAATCCGTTCATGATTGTAGTAATGTATGTAATCATCTATTATCTCCGTCAGCTCCGCCACCGACAGCGCACCTTCTTGATAGAAACTCTCCGTTTTCAGTGTACCGAAGAAACTCTCCATCGGCGCTTTGTCCCAACAGTTGCCTT
>JBHALY010000238.1:0-2957 GCA_041827905.1 Neisseria dentiae | reverse complement strand
GCCTTCGGTTTTTTCTACGGGAGCGGCTTCGGCTTCGCTGAAGAAAATATCGTCGAAGTCGTCTTCCATATCCAAACCGTCATCTTCGGTTTTGGTTGCGGCTACTGTAGCAGCGGCGGCGGCCGTAACCGTAGCGGCTGCCGCTGTTGTGTCTGCGGATGATTTGGCTTCGCCGCTCGGATAGGCCACAGGCTGATGTGTGCGGATTTCTGTTTCGGGTGTGGGCTCAAGCGTTTCGTATTCGTCGTCTGAATCGGTATCGATGTCTTTGACGATGATTTCCTTGCTGCCCTCGGTTACGCCTTCGACGGCAGCCTTTTTCTTACCTGCCAGTTTCAACAGCAGCCATAAGGCGATGGCGCCTAAGCCTGCAAACAGCAGCCAACGCCATAAACCGCTGCTTTCTTCAGAGGCGGGCTGGGCAGGTTGCGCCGTTGCTGCAGGAGAGGAAGTAGCGGCGGCAGGTTCGGAAGCCGTGCTGCTGGCAGCGGCAGTCGCCGGCTCCGATGCTTGGGGAGCTGCGGATGCTGCGGCCGTTGTTGTGTCCGTTACGGGAGCGGAGGCTGGGGCGGCGGTTTCGGTGGGTGCAGAAGCGGCGGTATCAGGCTGCGATGCTTGTGCGGCTTGCTCTTGTGCGGCAGGAGCGGGTTGTTTGGCCAGGCGTTTCAATTCTTCGGAAGAAGGAATGTTCAATACGCGACCGGCAAGAATCTGGTTGGCGTTACGGGTCGGGAAGATTTCCGGGTTGGCCGTCATGATGGCGGCGATGGTTTCGTGTACGCTCAAACCGGAGGGGCGGATTTGGTTGGCGATAGAGGTGAGCGTTTCGCCGCGGCTGACTTTGTAGTTGCCGCGTGGCGGCTCAGATTTGCGCTCGGCAGCAGTTTGCTCGCGCAATTTTTCGCGCGCGGCCGCGGCAGCTTTCTGCTGCTCTTTGCGGGCCTGCTGTTCTTGTGCTTTTTTGGCTTTCAGTTTGGCACGGGCGGCGGCGGATTGTTGTGTTTCTGCGCGGATGCCGGTTTCGTCGGTTTGGGTCGGTGCCGTTTGGGTGCGGCTTTCCGGCTGCGTGCCGGCGGAGCTGCTGCTTTCGGCAGGGTAGTCGGCGGGGTCGATAATGGCGGTGTATTGGCGCGATTGCGAGCCTACGCCTACTTGGAATACTAAAACGGGGTCGTTTACCGGTGCGTTGGAGCGGATGTTGATAACGGCGTTATTGCCGGATTTTCTAACGCTGGCGCGCAGGCTGCCGTCTGAAAGCGAGGCGTTGCCGCCGTTCAGCAGAATCCGGGCTTCTTCCCCAGTTACCGTTACTGTGCCGGAAAACGGCTCGCCGAGATTGGATTGAACGTTCAAGCCGCCTAGGCCGCCAACTGCCGAAAATGACGTTGTCAGTGCGAGAGAGGCGGCAATCAGTTTGATTTTGTGATTGTTTTTCAAATTATGTCCCCTGTTCGAGTTTGCAGCTAGGCTGCCTGTAATATATAGACAGCATGATATATGCTAACCGCCTACTCTGCCAAGTAAAATTGCTAATTTATGTAAACAATAAACCAGAGTTTGCAACTTTATAACCACTTTCTGTTGCGCATGGGGGAAAATCCGATAATCGGCCTGTTTTTCAGACGGCCTGTCGGTTTATTGTTACCATTGACATAAGTAATGCAAAAGAGTTCATCTGCCTGTATCATTGCACATTGTTTTTACCTTGGATTTGTTCGGCAAGATATGAAAATTTTAAGCGACTTAATCGCTGTGATTCTGTTTTTCGCCACCTATACGCTCACCAAAAACATTGTGTGGGCGACGGCGGTTGCTTTGGTGGTGGGCGTGTTGCAGGCCGGGTTTGCCTGGTTGAAGCATAAAAAGCTCGATACGATGCAATGGGTGGGCTTGGTTTTGATTGTGGTGTTCGGCGGGGCGACGATTCTGCTGCGTGATCCGCGTTTTATTATGTGGAAGCCCACTTTGCTGTTTTGGGCGGGGGCGTTGGCCTTGGGCTTGGGGCAGTTTTGGGGTAAAAACGGCTTAAAGGCCGTGATGGGTAAGGAATTGGAGCTTGACGAGCAGGTTTGGCGCCGGCTGACTTGGATTTGGGTGGCTTTTTTGGTGTTTATGGGTATTGCCAATATCGCGGTTGCCTATATGTTTACCGAAGCGCAATGGGTTAACTACAAACTGTTCGGCTCAACCGGGCTGATGGTTGTTTTCGTTATCGGGCAGGGTATGTATTTGAGCCGTTACCTGCCTCAGGAGGACTGAATTTATGGAATATTATATGTTGCTGGCCACCGACGGCGAAGAGGTGCACGATGCGCGTATGGCCGCACGCCCCGAGCATTTGAAACGTTTGGAAGCATTGCAGGCCGAAGGCCGTTTGCTTACGGCAGGCCCCAACCCTCTGCCGGATAACCCCGAGCGGGTGTCGGGCAGCCTGATTATCGCTAAGTTTGCGTCGTTGGACGACGCCCAGGCATGGGCGGAGCAGGATCCCTATGTGGAAGCGGGCGTATATGAAGAAATTCTGATTAAACCGTTTAAGGCCGTGTTTAAATAATGGATATGCAGGCGATTATTGAAGGCCGTCTGAAACCGTTGGGCTTGCAATTGTGCGAGTTCCGCGACGACAGCCATCTGCACGCCGGCCATGCGGGCAACAGGGGTGGCGGCCATTATGCTGTTGTAGTGGTAGGCGAAGTGTTTGCCGGCGTGGGCAGGGTCAATCGTCAGCGCATGGTTAAAGATTCGTTGCAGGATTTGTTTTCAGACGGCCTGATACATGCCTTAAGCATCAAAGCGGTTACGCCCGAAGAATATTCCCGTTAAGCCGGTTCGGCTGATACGGATTAACGTTTAATTTTGATTTCCGATAAATCAGAGAGCAACCATGAAAAAATCTTATATTGCATCTGCCGCAGCGTTGTTGGTGGTGTCCGGCAGTTTGATGGCGCAAACCATCG
>JBHALY010000237.1:0-6488 GCA_041827905.1 Neisseria dentiae | reverse complement strand
CCGCTTGGGTTTTTTCATGGTCGGGTTTGTCGACGATAAACGGGTTTTTGCGTTTGGTCTTCATAGAGACAGCCTGCGGGTGTTGAAGTGCGGCGATACCGCCTTGCCGATAGGCGGCGATCCAACGGCGCAGGTGTGTGCGTGAGACGTTGAAGTATTCTGCGGTGCGCTGTTGGCTGTGCACTTGGTGATAATGGAGTACGGCTCGGTATTTGAAATCTAGCGTATATTTGGACATAAGAAAACTGCACCTTTTAAAATTGGAGGAGGTGTCCAACTTTTGGGGTGCAGTTCATATTTTCAGACGGCCTTTTATCAAACTAAAACGGTTTAGATTAGCGTACCGCTCAACCTTCCACTTTCACTTCCACGCGGCGGCCTTCGGCATCATTGCCCACTGCGCCGGTGGTGTTTTCGGGTTTGCGCAGTTCGATATTGGCAGCATCCACGCCTTGCGCTTCAAAGAAAGCTTTTACGGCGTTGGCGCGGTCTTTCGACAATTTTTCGTTTGCCGCCGCATTGCCGGTGCTGTCGGCAAAACCGCTGATCACCAGTTTCTTACCTTCTTTACCGGCGGCAATCACTTCGGCCACCACGGTTTCGGCACCCTCGGCCACATCGGTTTTGGCAGTGGCAAAGTAGAATTTGGCCACACCATTATCATAGCTCACATGGGCGTTATTCGGGTCGATTGCCGGTGCGGAAGCTTCAGACGCCGCAGCAGGTGCGGGAGCAGAAGCAGCTGTATCCGATACCGCAGAAGGTTCGGACGGCATCACGGCAGACACGGCCGCACCTTCAGGCTCGGAAGCAGCCTCACTGGCAACCGGAGCCGACGCATCGCTGGCAGCGGCAGGGCCGCTTTGGCCGCTTTGCGTACCGCAACTCTTATAGGCAAACAAAGCCAGCAACGCGGCAATCACCAAGGCAATCCATTTGCCCAAACCCGAGCCTTTGCTTGCAGCAGCAGCCGTTGCTGCGGCAGCACCGCCCGCAGCGGCAGATGCGGCATTACCGATGCCGCCGGCCAAGCCCGACAGGCTGCCGAACAAGCCGCTCAGGCTGCTGATGCCCAAAGCCGAAAGCATACCGCCGCTCAATGCGCCGGAAAGCCAGTTTTGCTGCTGGCCGAGCAAACCCAACAACTGGCCTTGACTGAGATTATCGCCCTGCACTTTGCCGCGCAACGCCGACAACACCAGCGGCAGCGACAGCGACAGCAGCGAACCGGCGGTGGCTTTCGACACACCGCTTTCCTGTGCGATTTGGTCGGACACATCAGCCGCATTGCCGCCCAGCAGTTCGGGCAGTTTGGCTTTGCCCCAGTCGATTAAATTATCCAAACCGCTGCCGCCTTCTTCGGCCTGCGCCACGGCATTGTTCAACGGGCTGCCCGCGCTGCCTTTAACCAGCTCGAACAGGCCGGCGGCATTATCAGGGTTGCCGCCGACATGTTTCAACAAGCCCGCCACAACGGCCGGAACCGCCAAACCTGCGGCTTTGGTGCTGTTTTCGGCGCTCTCGCCGTTTTGAGTCAAAAAGCGGCTCAACACGCCGCCCAACTGGCCTTGCAGCAAACTACCTAAATCAAAAGACATTACTCACTCCTTACATTGAGATGTGTGGGAAAACAAATCCGTATCCGCCAATCTGCAAGCAAGGTAGCCGTTTGGGCATTTTTGCACTTCTTAACCCTACCCTCAGCCTTGCAAAAACGGGTTGTGCCGCTTTTCGTGACCGATGGTGGTGGTTCTGCCGTGCCCCGCAACCACCGTCGTGTGTTCGGGCAATACCAGCAGCTTGCTTGCAATATTGCGGATTAAATCAGCATGATTTCCGCGTGGGAAATCGGTTCTGCCGATCGTTTCATAAAACAAGACATCGCCTGCGATTAATAATTCCGCATCTTTACAATAAAACACAACATGACCGGGCGTGTGGCCGGGGATATGCAGCACCTCGAACGTATAGTTTCCCACCGCCAGCGTGTCGCCCTCCTGCAACCAGCGCGTCGGCTCGAACGCGGGCGACACGGGGAAGCCGTATTGCGCCGTCACCTGCGGTAACTGCTCCAACAGAAAACTATCCTCTTCGTGTGGCCCCAACACCGGCACATCATACTGCGAGAGCAACTCAACTACCCCGCCCGCATGGTCCAAATGGCCGTGCGTCAGCCAAACGGCCGTCAATTTCAAACCGCGCTTGGCAACTTCCGCCAGCACAAACGGCACATCGCCGCCCACATCAGTGAGCACGGCCTCACCGGTTTCATCGTCCCACAGCAGCGTGCAATTCTGCCTGAACGGCGTTACCGCAATGATTTCACAATGCAAAGTCATAAACTTCCTTTATTTTTCAGACGGCCTATAATAATATCTATAGTTACAAATAAAACAAAACAGGGGAACATAAAATGAAAAACATCATACTCTCTTGCGCCCTATTTTTCACGCCGGCAGCCTTCGCCGCCGCCCCCGATTTGTTGCTGGCCAAAGAATACCGCACACAAAACATCTCCGGCTGGGCAATGAGCGAAAAACTCGACGGTGTGCGCGCCTATTGGAACGGCAAGCAGCTTGTCAGCCGCCAAGGCTACCCCTTCACCCCGCCCGCAGGTTATCTCGACCATTTCCCGCCCTATCCCGTCGACGGCGAGCTGTTCAGCAGGCGCGGGCAATTCGAGCAAATTTCCGCCGCCGTGCGCGCCGCATCGGGCAACTGGCACAACATCAAACTGCATGTGTTCGACGTGCCGCAGGCATCCGGCAACCTCTACCAACGCCTGGCCGTGCTCGAAAAATGGCTGCAACGCCACCCGCAGGCACCGATTGAAATCATCAAACAAACACCCGCCAAAGATAACGCCCACGCACAGGCATTTTTAAAACAGATAGAAGCCAAAGGCGGCGAAGGTGTGATGCTGCGGCACCCCGAAATGCCCTACCGCGGCGGCCGCAGCGATTATCTGCTGAAACTGAAAAGCCTGCACGATGCCGAATGCACCGTTACCCGCCACTACGAAGGCAAAGGCAAATACGCAGGCAAACTCGGCGCACTCGGTTGCAAAAACCAGCACGGCGAATTCAAAATCGGCAGCGGCCTGAAAGACAGCGACCGCGCCAACCCGCCCGCCGTCGGCAGCATTATCACCTACCGCTACCGCGGATTCACCCAAAAAGGCACGCCCAGATTTGCCACTTTCATGCGTGTAAGAAACGACCGGCCGCACAAACCCTAAACACTTTGAGACCTTTGCAAAAGTCAAAAAGTATCACCCAAAGTTTCTTTTTCGTTATTCCCGCGTAAGCGGGGAGCGAAGCAGGCTTGCGAAGCTAGTAACGGGATTTAAGTATTTCAGACGGCCTTAGGGTATTTTTGCAAAGTTCCAAACTTAAGAAAAAACACACGCGCCATACCCGGGCTTAACCCGGGTATGGCGTGTTGCCGAAACTCAAGATGCCCGGCAAAGCCCGAATATGACGGAATGGTTACTAAAGTTAAGTGATTGGACTATATAAATAATAACTGCATGGGCGTTTCAGACGGCCTAAGCGGGCTTTGCCCTCTGCAACAGCAAACCGGCGCCCAAGCCCTCCAAAAAAACATAAAGAAAACAGCCCAAAATTTGGGCTGTTTTCTTTTGATGGTGCGACATCGAGACTTGAATTATAAATTTAAATTATTGTTTTAATTATATATTTTATTTTAATGTTTGATGAATACCCCCAAAAATACCCCCATTTTGCAAAATTCAAAGCGTTTTGATGGTGGTTTGTTGTTTGTAGGCTGCATATCATGGCGGCGATTTTATCCCGCCTGTTCCCGATTTATCCCCATAAATCCCGATTATAGGGCGGTTTTGTGTATAGCGTTTAAAAACCATGCTGGATTTTTTGAAAACCGCCTTGCCTTAGTGCCGCCGTTTTTTTCATTTTGAAAGTATATATATACGCAAAAAGTAGCGGGTATAGCGGGTATGCGGGTAGGATTAATTTAATTATTTGATTTTATTTATATAAATCATACCCACTGATGACAATATCATCGGGTATGATTGAATTGTAAACGGGTATGCTCTTGTAACACTTTGATTATTAATACATACCCGCATACCCGTTAACATACCCGTTAAAACTTGTTAATCGGGTATGCTTTTATCTATATAAATCACATAGTTACATAAATCCTACCCGCATACCCGCTGATTTTGCGTTTTATCGCGTGTATGCAATTTTTTAAATTCAACAATGCGGTATTTTCTGCCTTATTGATTACTGTTTGTTGATAATAAATATCGCCGCTAATTTTTTGATTGAAATAAAAATGCCGCCTGATGGATTTCAGACGGCCTTAATATTTTGCTTGGCTGTTTAATCGTTTTGCGGTGGCTCTATGCCTACCAATACATAAAAACGCCCCTTTCTGTGTTTCTTGAAGGTATAGCGGTTATCCGTTTCATTGCGTTGTAGCCAGCCCGCATCGTGCAATACTTGGCAGGCTTTGTTTAACTCTGCCCCCGCTATGACTTCTTCCAAGAAAACGGGCGGAATTATCCAGTATTCATCTAGCCCCGCTTCATTCTTGGCGGTGTTTCTAGCAGGCCGTCTATACCCCGCATGGGCGTGGTCTGTATATGTACTATCCCAATCTGAAAAGCGTGTAGTATCGGCAGAGCGTACCATAAACGCGGTGGCTTTTTCGATTATGCGGCGGTCTTCGTATTTTGCCGCTCCGTTTAGCTCATACCAAGCATCAAAGCATTGTTTTATGCCTGCCATTCCTACGCCTGCGACAAGCCCCGTTATATCCGCTGCCAGTTCCAAAGCGGCGGCAACAAGGACAAAACGGCGGGCTACACGGGCGGCTTGGCTGTCCAATTCAGGCAGATTTGCCATAAAGGTATTAAAGGCCGTCTGAACGGTTTCGGTAGTAGTATTTTGCAGCTTGTTTATCCATGCCCTTGCTGCCGTGCCGTGGTATTGCGCGGCGGCGGCTTGCAGGTGGTCGGATAATGCTGCGCCGCTCGGGTGGCCGTGCAGGGTGTCATAGATACCGTAACGGGCGGCGGCGGGTATGCTGGGCAGTCTTACGGCTTGCCCTGCTTCCCATTTCTCGCCTGCCCGCTCCATGTAATTTTGTAGGCTGTATTCCCCTGTAGAAAACAGCAAAATCCGCCATTCTTGGGCTGCACGGTTGCCGCCGTCTTTTGCGCCTTGCAGCTTGCTTTTGCCGTTGATGACTGAATAGGCGGTTTTGCTGATGGTTTTGGGGTGGGCTTCGCCTATTTCGTCTAATACAAGCAAGCCGTCATTACGGGAAAGGGCGGCATTGCTGAAGCCTAAGTCTGTTCCCCGCCATGCCATTTTAAGGGCGGCTGGGTTGCCCCAAACGCTCAAGCCTACCAATGCGGCGGTGGTTTTGCCGTCCGAACTGTCGCCGTATAGGTGGAAACCGCCGTTTTGCTCGTTCAGAATGGATAGCAGGGGCGCGGCTAGGGCTGTTCCTATGGCTAGGCATAAACGGCTGTTTCCTGCCGCTTTGGCGGCTATTTCCTGCTGCCATTGCTCAAGACTGCCCGATACGGCATAGGCGGCGGCTTGGCTGGTATCGCCGTTATAGATAACTTTGGGGGCGTATTTCTTGGCTGCCTGTATGGTATCGCCGTTTGGCAGAATATACGCGCCGCCTATCCAGCCTGATTTATCCGTTACGGTGTAAGGGGTGGTTTGGCCGTCGGTTTGCAGATAATCGGCCAGCAATTCCCGTTTTCTGCGCCCGCTCATGATGGTTAAACCATAGCTTTGCAGCCGCTGCCAGCTTGCAGGCGTGCCGATTTCGGCCATTGACAGGGCTGCCTCCCTGCTTTGGCGGCTGATTGCATCACGCCAGCGGATAACGCGGTAATGGCTGCCCTGTGTATCTACTCCGCGCCCAATAATTTCAATGCTGTCTGAAAGGCGTAACGGCGGTTTTTCGGTAATGTTGCCTTCTTTGTCGCTCTCTACGGCAATATAAGAAACGCCGTTTTTACTGCATTCAAAATAGGGTTTGAGTGTTACGGCTTCAAACTCGGCAATTTCTGCGGTTTTTTCGTGTATGGTTTCGTTTTTCATACCGTTCTTTCGCTAAATGGTTATTCTGTATTTCATGCGGCTTGGCGGCGGTTCAATTCGTCCAAAGCGTCAAAGCCTGCTGTTTCGCTCTGCCATATCCGCACTTTGATGCCTGCCTTGATTGCCCGTTTTGCCAGCGTGTCGGCGGCGCGGCGGCCTGTGTTGTTGGTGTCGTTGTCGGCGCAAATAAATAATTCCCGCGTTTCAGACGGCCACTCAAACGAAGCCATGCCATAAGCGGATAAAGCGGCGGCGGCGGGCAGGCCGAAAAGGGCGCGGGCGGCAAGGGCGGTTTCGATACCTTCGGCCACAATCAGGCGGCCTTGTCGGTCGGGCGGGAATAGGTTTACTGCCGCGCCTTTCAGGGCAGCGGGG
>JBHALY010000236.1:0-2510 GCA_041827905.1 Neisseria dentiae | reverse complement strand
TGTGAAAAAGCCTTGAGATATTGCCTTTTTCCGGCCAACAACCGTTTATAAACCATTATCGGCAGCAACATGCAGAAAACAATCAGAAGCAAAGTGAGAAGCGGTTCCATGACAAACATCCTTGTTAATCGGTTATCCCCCCGCGTAATTACCGGGCTTTTTTTATTGTTTGTTTACTCTTAGTATCAATGCCGCAATTATAATCAATTAAAAGAAATGTATCCATATGTTAAGTTATGCAAGGATGAATTTAGCGGATAATGTTGTATTCTTACACCATTAAACCGTTTGCGGGTTGCCCTATGTTTTCCATAACGGCTTTTACTGCACAACAAAAAATAAAAAACGCTGTTTTTCAGTTAGGCCTTTTCTACTTTCAGACGGCCTCACATTACAATATCGCCAAACCGACACATAGATAACACCAACGGCGTGTTGGGATATTATTTTAGTTATCCTGTGCGGTTTTTTATTCTCGCCATCCCCAGTATCATTTCACGCTCGCCCTGAAGGGCTTGTTCGTATTCCGGCAATATATGCATTCCTGCCACATGTTTATGCAACACCAATCCATATACCGCTGCGGCATGCGGCCACCAGCGGTTGCCTGCCGCTTCCATAAAACGGCAAAACCGTAGCAGCCGTGCGTGGTCGAAAGGCGGAACATAAACCATAAATTGGCCGAAAGCGATTTCGAAACCTAACGCTTTTGCATTTTCTTTCAGTATCGGCAAAGGCAGGCAATGCTTTTTAGCAGGCAGCAATCTGCCGTCGAACCATTTGCTGTATCCCCACAGCGAATAAGGATTAAACCCCGTCAACACTATCCTGCCTTCAGGTTTCAGCACACGGTAGGCCTCTGCAAGCGTAATATGGGGAGCACCGCTGCATTCCAACGTATGCGGCATTAATAATATATCTACCGACTCATCGGCCCATGCCCACACGCCCGCTTCCATATGGAAATCACGGGCGTTGCAAAGCCATGTACCGGACGGCTTCAGCCATCCGCCCATACCTGCCTGAACAGCCACCTGCAAACCATTGCAGATTGGAAATCGATTAAAAAAAGCCTTTTCCCAATCAGCAACATAACCGCCGGCAGCCGTTTCTAAAAACCATCTGTCAAACATTTCGAAATTCACGCAGTCCGAACCTTATTTTGTTTATAAACAATCATAACAGCACATAAAATATACCTGTAAAAATTCTTTCATCTGATATGATTTATACAGTAAGCATTTCAATTGCTTCAGATATTTCCTGATAATTTCTTGACTTCATGCCTTTAAAATATTACTATCCCTTACATTCAAAATCACTATCCCGGAATTTATCAAGACTATGGCCAAACTAAAATCTATAGCCTTAGCCGTTACCGGCGTATCGGCAGTTTCAGGTGCAGCATACACCCACGCAGCCCCCTCCAGTCAAACAGCAGGTATGGCAATGATGCGTTTGAATTCGTCACTACTCGATCAAGAGCAAAGAAACCAAAACAACCTTGCATCAGGCAGCTTGTGGAATGCTATGCGCAAAGATTTCCGCATGGCCGAAGTCAATTCCGATTTGGTGCGCAGCCACGAAAATAAATTTTCTGCCAGCCGTGCCTATTTCGACCGCACCATCAACCGCAGCAAACCCTATATGTATCATATTGCGAACGAAGTGAAAAAGCGCAATATGCCCGCCGAAATCGCCCTACTCCCCTTTATCGAAAGCGCATTCGTTACCAAAGCCAAATCCCA
The DNA here is from genome assembly GCA_041827905.1 of Neisseria dentiae. Classification (GTDB taxonomy): domain Bacteria; phylum Pseudomonadota; class Gammaproteobacteria; order Burkholderiales; family Neisseriaceae; genus Neisseria; species Neisseria dentiae_B. The sequence goes on along the minus strand of JBHALY010000236.1, from coordinate 762 downwards.
TGTCGGCGCATCGGGCTTATGGCAGTTTATGCCCGCCACCGGCCGTCACTTCGGCTTGGAGCGCACAGCCTTGTATGACGGTCGTCATGATGTTTATGCCGCCACCAACGCCGCATTAAACTATCTTGAATATCTGCACGGCATGTTCGGAGATTGGTCGTTGGCATTGGCTGCTTACAACTGGGGTGAAGGTAACGTCAGCCGCGCCATCAACCGCGCGCGCGCGCAAGGCTTGAAGCCGGTGTATGAAAACCTGCGGATGCCCGCCGAAACCCGCAATTATGTGCCCAAACTTCTTGCCGTACGCAACATTGTGAAAAACCCCCAGGCTTTCGGTATGGGCTTGAGCGATATCGAAAACAAACCTTATTTCAAGGCCGTAGATGTCGACAAACCTATCGATACCAGCGCTATCGCACGTTTGGCGAATATCAGCGAAAGTGAGTTTTTGGCACTGAATCCAGCATTTAACGCCCCCGTTTTCGTACCGAAAGCCAACCGCAAACTGCTGTTACCGGCTCACGCCACCTCCACATTCGAGAAAAATTACCGTAATGCCAAATCCGACGAACTGCTTTCTTGGAATGTTTACACAGCAGGCGGCAAAACCAGCCTGAACCGTATTGCCGCCGAGGCCGGCATGAGCGTAGCCGAACTCAAACGCTTGAATAACACCAACAGCGATTCGCTCAATTCGGGCCGTAATCTTTTGGTGGCCAAAAACAGCCTTAAAGGCGGCGGCAACGACTTCAATTATGTGCG
>JBHALY010000235.1:0-5156 GCA_041827905.1 Neisseria dentiae | reverse complement strand
GCGCAGGCGGGAATCCAGGTGCTTGGCATTCAAGTATTTGTTTAATCAATACTTCAATATTTCCATCTGGATTCCCGCCTGCGCGGGAATGACGGGATTTAAACATTTCAGACGGCCTTCAGGTATTTTTGCAAAGGCTCGGCCTGAAGGTAATTTTGCAAAGATTTCAGGCCGTCTGAAAGCTTAAATTCGGGCATAACGGAACCGTTTAAAAACTTGCGCCGACAAAAAATCCCGACCGTTCGATAACGGCCGGGATTTTCTCTATCGGCATCCTGCTTACTGTTTGCCGGTTTCCACCTGCACCAGCGGCACATCGGCAGCTTCGGCCTCCACAACTTTCGGCACGTCGGCACGGCGCAGGGCGCGGGTTTCGGGCTGCACCCAAGTTGCGGCAGCGGCCAGCGCATCGGCGCGGGTTTGCACCAACACCAAACCGCCCAAGTCTTGGCCGTCTGAAACGGTTTGTACGGCGGTTACGGTTTGCACGGCGGCAACGGCAACTTCTTCCGCCTGCCCTGCCGGTTGGGTTTCCAGCGCAACGTCTTCATCTGCATGGCCGATACCCAATACATTGCTGACGGCCTGCTCCGCATTCGATACCGCCGATTCGATTACCGCCTGTTCAGACGGCATCGCTGCTTCCGCGGCATCGTCGGATTCGATGGCGAACAACGCCGGTTCGGCTCCGCCGCTTTCTGCGGCCTGCTCCGCAACGGCGGCAGGTCCGACTTCCTGCACGGGCACCACCACAACCAAAGGTTCGTCGGCAGCAGCAACGGCCGCCACTCCGGTATCGGCAGCCAACGGGGCGGCTACGGCGATGGCAACGGGGGTTTCTTCCGCTCCGCCGTACACATGCGCCACGGCGAAACGCACCTTGTTGGCCGCTTCTTCGATGCTCAGATATTGCTCGATTTTGGCGGCGGAAGGGATATTGCGTTTTTTGCTGTTGCTGCGGCGGTCGCGTTGGTCGCGCTGGCGGTTGCGGTCGCGCTCGCGGCGGCTGCCCTGATTATCGCCGCGGGCTTCGGCCTGCACGGCTTCCGCAGTTGCTTCCACTTCGGTTTCGGGCAGGTTTTCCGCTTCCAATGCCGCTACGGCGGCAACCGGTGCGGCGGCGGCTTTTTCGCTGCGGTTGCGGCGGCGGTTGTCGCTGCGCTGTTCGTTGCGGGTTTCTTTTTCCGCCGCTTTCTCTACCGGTTTGCTTTCTTCGGCGGTGTTGCGGGCGGCATCGTTGCGGTTTTGGCGGTTGCGGCCGTTATCGTCTTGGTTGCGGCGGTTGCGCGGGGCGCGGTTGCCGTTGTCGCCCTCTCTGTTTTCGGCCAAACCTGCGGCTGTGGTTTCTTTGGTTTCTTGAACCTCGTCGTCCTGCCGTTTCTGGTTCGGATTGCGGCGCGGGGTTTGGCGGCGGTTGCCGGCGGCCTGGCGGCGGTTGCTTTGGCGGTTGCCGTTGCTCCGCTCGGCGGCTTTTTCGGCCTCGGGTGCTTTTTCAGATTCCGGCGAACCGCCGAATACTTTGCCCAGCCACGATTTGAAACCGCCCCACCAGCCTGATGAGGTTACGGCGGGTTCGGCCGCTATGGGCGCCGGTTGGGTGTGTTTTACCCCTTTAACGGCGGGTTCGGGGCGGGCGGCTTTGGCCCGTTCGCTGCCAAAAGGTTTGTCGCTTTCGTTTTCTTCCGGCACTTCCACGCGCTTGTAGCTCGGCTCGGCGTTTTCGTCCACATCGTCGGTGCGCACGCGGGTGATTTCGTAGTGCGGGTTTTCAAGATGGGTGTTGGGAATCAGGAATACGGAAACGTCCAAACGCTCTTCCAAACCGAACAGCTCGGCGCGTTTTTCGTTGAGCAGGAAGGTGGCCACATCCACCGGCACTTGTGCGTGCACTTCGCCGGTGTTGTCTTTCATGGCTTCTTCCTGAATGATGCGCAACACATGCAGGGCGGTGGATTCGATGCTGCGGATCACGCCGGTGCCGGCGCAGCGCGGGCAGGCGATGTGGCTGCTTTCGCCCAAAGCCGGTTTCAGGCGCTGGCGCGAAAGCTCGAGCAGGCCGAAGCGGGAAAGTTTGCCCATCTGCACGCGGGCGCGGTCTTTTTTCAGCGCGTCGCGCAGCACGTTTTCAACATCGCGTTGGTGCTTGGGGTTTTCCATGTCGATGAAGTCGATTACCACCAAACCGCCTAAGTCGCGCAGGCGCATTTGGCGGGCGACTTCTTCGGCGGCTTCCATATTGGTTTTGAAGGCGGTGTCTTCGATGTCGGCTCCGCGGGTGGCGCGGGCGGAGTTGACGTCGATGGAAACGAGGGCTTCGGTGTGGTCGATAACAATCGCGCCGCCTGAAGGCAGGCTCACGCTGCGGGCGAACGCGCTTTCAATCTGGTGCTCGATTTGGAAGCGGGAAAACAGCGGCGTGTGGTCTTGGTAGAGTTTCAGACGGCCTACGTTGTTGGGCATCACATAACTCATAAACTCGCTGATTTGCTCGTGCACTTCTTGGTTGTCAACCAGAATTTCGCCGATGTCGGGGCGGTAGTAGTCGCGGATGGCGCGGATGAGCAGCGAGCTTTCCATAAACAGCAGGTAAGGCTCGTTGTGGGCTTTGCCGGCTTCTTCGATGGCCTGCCACAATTGTTGCAGGTAGTTGAAATCCCATTGCAGCTCTTCAACGCTGCGGCCGATGCCGGCGGTGCGGGCGATCAGGCTCATGCCGCGCGGCACATCCAGCTCGGCCATCGCGGCTTTCAGCTCTTGGCGCTCTTCGCCTTCGATACGGCGCGACACGCCGCCGCCGCGCGGGTTGTTGGGCATCAGCACGAGGTAGCGGCCGGCCAGGCTGATAAAGGTGGTGAGCGCCGCGCCTTTGTTGCCGCGCTCGTCTTTTTCCACCTGCACGATAACCTGCATGCCTTCTTTGAGCACGTCTTGAATGCGCGCGCGGCCGCCTTCGTAGTCTTGGAAATAGGATCGGGAGACTTCTTTAAACGGGAGAAAACCGTGGCGGTCGGTGCCGTAATCGACAAAACACGCTTCCAGCGACGGTTCGATTCGGGTAATCACACCCTTATAGATATTGCCTTTGCGCTGTTCTTTTCCCAGCGTTTCGATATCGAGATCGAGCAGCGTCTGCCCGTCGACAATCGCCACGCGCAGCTCTTCGGCCTGCGTGGCATTAAACAACATACGTTTCATAACAACCTCGTTTCATGCACCCACGAGGCGTGTAATCAGTATTCAACGCTTGTCAGCCGCCAATGGTCAGGCCGTCTGAACGGCGTGTGGGGCTGGTCTTGAACGAGAAGGGAGATAAAGAGCGTGCGGCACGGATGCGCCTGCCAGGCGGCGGGGGCGTCTTTCCGTGCTGCTGGCCTGCCGCTGCACCCTCGGGCGCCCGACAAACCGGTAAATACGAGCCGTCTTCTTCATTGCTGTCCGGCGCGGCGGAAATCCTGCGGCGGCGCGTTGTTGTCATGCGTCTTACGCTTGCGGGCGCTTTGCCGGAAAAGGTTAAACTTAATTACGTCTTTACCCGCCCGGCTTTGAGGCAGATAAAGGAAATGCTTTGTGGCGTGCTTTTTTCAGATAAAATGTTCGATTCACAATAACAGGCGGTTTCGGTTTGCCGTTTGCAAACCTTGGCGCCGCATCTGTTTCAGACGGCCTTTATTTCTTCTTAAACCGTCTTAAAACAGTAACGGGATTATAGAGAAAATGCCTGCAATTAGCAAAGACTTGGTTAACCACATCAGCATTACCGAAGCCGATGCCGGCGCGCGGCTCGATAACTTCTTAATCAAAATCCTCAAGGGCGTGCCCAAGAGCCATATCCACCGCATTATCCGCGCGGGCGAAGTGCGCCTGAACAAAAAGCGCGCCAAGCCGACCGACCGTTTGAACGAGGGCGACATGGTGCGCATTCCGCCCGTGCGCACGGCAGAAAAGCAGCGGCCGTCTGAAAAAAACGCCGCGCCCGCGCGCGAATTTGAGATTGTGTATGAAGACGACGCCATGCTGGTGATCAACAAACCCGCCGGCACGGCGGTGCACGGCGGCAGCGGCGTGAGCTTCGGCGTTATCGAGCAAATCCGCCGCGCGCGCCCCGAAGCCAAATATCTCGAACTCGTCCACCGACTCGACAAAGACACCAGCGGCCTGTTGATGGTTGCCAAAAAACGCAGCGCGCTGGTGAAGCTGCACGAAGCCATCCGCAACGACCACCCGAAAAAAATCTATCTGGCGCTGGGGGTGGGCCGTCTGCAAGAAAACCGCGTTCATGTGAAGCTGCCGCTTTTCAAATACACCGGCGCGCAGGGCGAAAAAATGGTGCGCGTGAGCGGAGACGGCCAAGCGGCGCACACCGTTTTGCGGGTGTTAAACCGTTTTTCAGACGGCCTTCTGCACAGCGTCGGCCTGTCGGATTTAACCTTAACGGAAGCCACGCTGAAAACCGGCCGCACCCACCAAATCAGGGTGCACATGCAGTCGCAAGGCTGCCCGATTGCGGGCGACGAGCGCTACGGCGACTATCAGGCCAACAAACGCCTGCAAAAACTCGGCCTGAAACGGATGTTTCTGCACGCAGCCGAGCTGCACCTGAACCACCCGCTCACAGGCGAACCGCTGCATCTGAAGGCACCGCTGCCGCAGGATTTGGCGCAGTTTTTGTTGGTGTTGGAAAGCCAAAGAGGCGATGCTGCTGTTTTAGACAGCCAACCAATCTAAGAAAAATTTTGCGCGTTATACCCGGGCTTGACCCGGGTATTTTTGGGCTTTAGAAATTTGTTAAGAAAGTGAGATACTCGGGTCAAACCCGAGTATGACGGACAGGGCTGTTTGTAATTTTATCGGCCGAAAACTTTGCAGAAATAGCTTAAGACCGTCTGAAATGCTTAAATACCGTCATTCCAGCCTGCGCGGGAATGACGATAATCAAATGTTTCAGACGGCCTAAATGAATTTTGCAAAGGTTACAGGCCGTCTGAAAGTTGTTGTTCAGACGGCCTGAAACGTTTCCGGCGGGGCAGGGTGCGGATGCCACTTGTAGGATTATTACGCCTTTTGTCGGCGGCTTGGCTATTTTGTTGTATTTTTTATGGTTTTGACATGGTTGTGAAGTAGAATAATTTCAGTAATTTACATACATTCGTGTATTT
>JBHALY010000234.1:0-3102 GCA_041827905.1 Neisseria dentiae | reverse complement strand
TGGAAGACGCAGTGGTTGCGTTCATAAGCAATACTCCAATCGATAACGGGTACCGGCGAAACGGGTTTCGCAAAGGGTGAAAATAAAGCTGTTTGATTGCCTGATGAAAAACCGTTTTAAACGCATCAAAACAAAACGGCTTTCTTTAAAAAGCGCACGGGCAGCATGGAAATTTCTAAGGGCTGTGGAAAACCCGTTAAGGTTGCCGACAGCCCCGCCTGAATTTGTAATTATATTAGCCTATGCCTAAATGGGGCAATACAAAATTAAGCTTTTGAACCGTTGGAAAAACTTCCGGAGTATATTGATACAGTCAATCAATACAGGTAAAAAGCAAACGAAAGGTTTTTCATAACCACAGCCTGGGCACCTTATCATTAGCAACAGGCCGTCTGAAATCATTTCAGACGGCCTGTTATGTTGCGTAATGACACTTTTTTCAGACGGCCTTTTTATGCCGCATTGCCTTCCAAGAAGTCTTGCGCAAAGCGTTGCAGCACGCCGCCGGCTTCGTAAATCAGCACTTCTTCGGCGGTGTCCAAACGGCAGGTAACGGGTACCTCGACCGTTTCGCCGTTTTTGCGGTGGATCACCAGCGTTAAGTCGCAGCGCGGTTCGCGTTTGCCGATCACATCGTAGGTTTCGGTGCCGTCCAATTCCAGCGTGTGGCGGTTCACGCCTTCTTTGAATTGCAAGGGCAGTACGCCCATGCCGATCAGGTTGGTGCGGTGGATGCGCTCGAAACCTTCGGCCACAATCGCTTCCACACCTGCCAGGCGCACGCCTTTGGCGGCCCAGTCACGGCTCGAACCCTGGCCGTAATCGGCGCCGGCCACGATAATCAGCGGCTGTTTGCGGTTCATATAGGTTTCGATGGCTTCCCACATCCGCATTACTTGGCCTTCCGGCTCCACGCGCGCCAGCGAACCTTGTTTCACCGTGCCGTCTTCGTTTTTCACCATTTCGTTAAACAGTTTCGGGTTGGCGAAAGTGGCGCGTTGTGCGGTTAAGTGGTCGCCGCGGTGGGTGGCGTAAGAGTTGAAGTCCTCTTCAGGCAGGCCCATTTTGGCCAAATATTCACCGGCCGCGCTGGTCGGCAAAATGGCATTGGAAGGCGACAGGTGGTCGGTGGTGATGTTGTCGGGCAGAATCGCCAGCGGGCGCATGCCTTTGAGCGTGCGCTCGCCCGCCAACGCGCCTTCCCAGTAAGGCGGGCGGCGGATGTAGGTGGATTGCGGCCGCCAGTCGTACAAGGGGCTGGCGGCTTTTTCGGCCGCACCGGTGTCGAACATCGGGATATATACATCGCGGAACTGCTGCGGTTTCACATGTTCGGCCACGATGGCGTCGATTTCTTCGTCGCTCGGCCAAATGTCTTTCAGGCGGATTTCTTTGCCGTTCGCCACGCCGAGCACGTCGTTTTCAATGTCAAAACGGATGCTGCCGGCAATCGCATAGGCCACCACTAAGGGCGGCGAAGCCAAGAAGGCCTGTTTGGCATAGGGATGGATGCGGCCGTCGAAATTGCGGTTGCCCGACAATACGGCGGTGGCATACAAATCGCGGTCGATGATTTCCTGTTGGATTTTCGGATCCAGCGCGCCGGACATACCGTTACACGTGGTGCAGGCAAAGGCAACGATGCCGAAGCCGAGTTTTTCCAATTCGGGCAGCAAACCGGCTTCTTTCAGATAGATTTCCGCCACTTTCGAACCCGGTGCGAATGAAGACTTCACCCACGGTTTGCGGGTTAAGCCCAATTCGTTGGCTTTTTTCGCCAGCAAGGCGGCGGCAACCACGTTGCGCGGGTTGGACGTGTTGGTGCACGAGGTAATCGCCGCGATAATCACCGCGCCGTCGGGCATTTGGCCGTCTGAAGGCTCTTCGTAAGGCGCGGCAATGCCTTTGGCTGCCAAGTCGGCGGTGGCGAAACGGGCGTGCGGATTGCTAGGGCCGGCCATATTGCGTACAACGGTTGATAAATCGAACTTCAGTACGCGCGGATAGACGGCGGTTTTCAGCGCATCAGACCACAAACCGGCGGTTTTGGCATAAGTTTCTACCAGTTTCACTTGCTCGTCGTCGCGGCCGGTGAGTTTCAGATAGTCGATAGTTTGCTGGTCGATGGAGAACATCGCGGCGGTGGCGCCGAATTCGGGTGTCATGTTGGAAATGGTGGCACGGTCGCCGATCGACAAACTGTCGGCACCTTCGCCGAAGAATTCGACAAATGCGCCGACTACGCGCTCTTTGCGTAAAAATTCGGTCAGCGCGAGCACGATATCGGTAGCGGTAATACCGGGCTGGCGTTTGCCGGTCAGCTCCACGCCGACGATATCAGGTAGGCGCATCATCGAAGCACGGCCGAGCATCACGGTTTCGGCCTCCAAACCGCCCACACCTACCGAAATCACGCCCAGCGCATCCACATGCGGCGTATGCGAGTCGGTGCCGACACAGGTATCGGGGAAAGCCACGCCGTTTTTCACTTGAACCACCGGCGACATTTTTTCCAGATTGATTTGGTGCATGATGCCGTTGCCCGCCGGAATCACGTCCACATTTTCAAAGGCGGTTTTGGTCCAATTGATAAAATGGAAACGGTCTTCGTTGCGGCGGTCTTCGATTTCGCGGTTTTTACGGAACGCATCGGGATCGTAACCGCCGCATTCCACCGCCAACGAGTGGTCAACAATCAATTGGGTCTGCACAACAGGATTGACCTTGCTCGGATCACCGCCTTTTTCGGCAATCGCATCACGCAAACCGGCCAAATCCACCAGTGCGGTTTGGCCGAGAATGTCGTGGCACACCACGCGCGCGGGGAACCACGGAAAATCCAGTTCCTGTTTGTGCTCAATCAATTGGGAAAGCCAAGCATTCAATGTTTCTAAATCAACATTATCGGCACGATTCACCAGATTTTCGGCCAAAATACGCGAAGTATAAGGCAAGGTATCGTAAGAACCCGGTTTGATGGCTTCGCACGCCGCGCGCGCGTCGTAGTATTCCAAATTAGTGCCGGGCAGGGGTTTGCGGTAGATTTGGTTGGTGCTCATGAGTTTAATCCTTTGTGAATATTTTTCTTGTTTAAACAGCGTT
>JBHALY010000233.1:0-7084 GCA_041827905.1 Neisseria dentiae | reverse complement strand
TTTGCAGCGAGGTCGGCTCCACGGCGGTAAACCACGTTTTATCGCGGTTTTGATAGCGCTTGGAAACATTGTCCAAAGTAATCATAAGTTTATCCAAAACAACAAAGCCCGATGTGTAACACAGCGGGCCGGAATGCAAACAGATGGGCTGCAAAGTGCAACCTACGCTTTAGCTGTTTAACGCCCGCAAGCTGTGTCAAATCGGCGGCAAATTTTGCGTGCAAATATACTGCAAACCGTATTCAGGGTCAAGTTTTGTAAATGCCGGTGGCGACAAAGGCGGAAACCAAAGCTTTTTGATTCAGTAGGATAGGGCGGTTGTTCGGCAAATCAGGCCGTCGGCCGCGCCTTGTTCGGTTTGCCGGCGCACAAAACGGTTTGAGCATAAGCAAATAAAGAGCGGGTTGGCTGCTTCGGTGTGCGCTGGCGGTTTTATAATCCGAATATTGCCAATCTTTAAATAAAGGAGTTTGCCATGTCTGCCAAAATTTTGATTTCCGCCGCGCTGGTTTGCTTGCTGGCGGCTTGTAGCAGCCCGCACCGCGAAACGCAAATGTTGAAAGACAAACTGGCCGAGGCGGAAACGGCGGTGAGGCTCTCTGCCGAAAACAGCAAGCGTTTGGAAAACACATATTCCGATATTTATTTTGAACTCAACAGCTTAACCGTTGAGAATTTTAAAGCCAAAGTGGCGCGGGGCGATACGTTTTACGCCTATATCGGCCGCCCGAGCTGCGGCGACTGCAATGCTTTCGAGCCGATGTTCAAGCGGTATATCGCTTCGCATAAGCTGCACGACAAGATTTATTTTGTAAACGTGCACCGCCTGCACCAAGATAAACCCGCTTGGGCGGCATTCAAACAGCAATACGGTTTGAGCGGCACACCGGTGTTGGCGAAATATTCAAAAGGCCGCCAAGTTAATGAGCTGGACTTTGAAGACAACAAAGGTATCAGTGCCGAAGATTTGGAAAAATGGCTGGCATTGAATAAATTATAGCCTGCCGAAGCAGCCGGATCAGCCCTTCCGATTTTTGCTTTCACGGGTATTTGCAACAACCGCCGGGTATCGTTCCAGTCCGGCGGTTTTATCCGTCATTTATTACTCATATACCACACCGGCAATCAGGCTTTCAGAATCCAATGCGCCGTAAGACTGCTCCCATGCTTGGGCGGCTTCTGCGGCGGCACATTCGTGTGCAAAAGCCTGTTGTTTGTCGTTCATTTGCGTTATCCGCAATGTATTCAGTTTGTCGCAGCCTAGCTCCGACAGCGGCATTTGAGCCGATTGGGCTTCGGTGTAGCCGGAAGAGAATACTACCGCCATCGCAGCCAATGTGCTGAATAACACCAAACCTTTGCGTTGCTTGCTTTGCATGATTTCGTTCCTTTCTCGGTTAACCAGTCTTGCTAAGATTTTATTTAGTTATTTGATGCTTTATATAAAAGCTAGCTAAATAAAACCGAATAGCCGTTTCAATTCATAAAATAATGTTTTGAATAAATAAAGAAGATGATGAAAAATCTAAGCTTGAGCGAATATTACTTATCTAAATCTGAAATTGCAATACTTTTTCTTATTTATTTTTAAAATTTATCTTACTTTTTGAATAAAACTAAAGTAAAATAAAGCCGAATTGCAGGATGGTATGCAAAACCACACCTGAAAAAGGAACAATATATGAACACGTTTAAAGACAGATTAGCTTTTCTTTGGAAAAACGAAGCCAAGCAGGCCAAAATCGCGGCGGATATCGATATGACAATTGCGGGCTTCAGCCGCATTTGGAACGAGGGCGGTTTGCCGAAGGCGGAAACACTGAAAAAAATCAAACAATTGAAAGGTTGCAGCATCGATTGGCTGTTAACGGGTGAAGGCGAGCCGTTTCCGAACGCCGCCGCGCCTTCGGCGGCAACGGCGGAAGATACGCTGGGCAACCCTGTGGACATCGACGAATTTGTGTTCGTGCCCCGTTACGATATTCAGGCGGCGGCGGGGCACGGCCGTTTGGTGGGCGACGAAACGCCTGTGTTTACCATGGCTTTCCGCCGGTATTGGATAGAAAATTATGTAACCCGCGACACCAAAAACCTTTCGGTGATTTCGGTAAAAGGCGATTCGATGGAGGGCGTGTTGAACGACGGCGATTCGATTCTGATCAACCACGGCGAAACCACCCCGCGCGACGGCCTTTATGTGTTGCGCTTGAACGAAAACCTATTGGTGAAGCGTTTGCAGTTGATGCCGGGCGGAATCGTGAACGTGATTTCCGCCAATGAGGCTTACCCCACGTTTGAAATCAATCTCAACAATATGACCGACGATGTGGCCATTATCGGCAGGGTGGAGTGGTTCGGGCGGAATATTTAAAAGATAGCGCTTGAAGCCCCGGCTTGAAACTCTTGGTTTGTGCGGCCAGAGAGCGTGCCAAATCCAACAGGTGTCACAAAAATAAACCCAGATCTTTGCAAAATTCGTTTAGGCCGTCTGAAACATCTAAATTATCGTCATTCCCGCGTAGGCGGGAATCCAGACGTTTTGCATTCAAGTATTTGTTTAATCAATACTGCAATATTTCCATCTGGATTCCCGCCTACGCGGGAATGACGGGATTTAAGCATTTCAGACGGCATTAAGGTATTTTTGCAAAGGCCTTGGGGTGGCTGTAATGGCAGATTCCCAATGACTTTTTGGCTTGGCAACGGTTTGGCCGCAGATTCTGCCGTTTATTTCGATTGTGCAGCTTTTGCAGCCGCCCGGGCAGTCGGGTTGGGTGTGGCTTCGCCGATTTTATGCAGCGTGTTGCGGTCGGTGTGGTGGAAGGGCTGTTTTTGCCCGGGAATCACCAGCACGGTGTCTTGCTCGTATGACCATGTGCCGTCGTCGTTGAGGGTAACGGTAATGGTGTAGCTTTCGGTGCGGAAGGCGTGTTCGAGAAAAGGGTTCGATAAAATGCCGTTTACCGTCGAGCCGCGCTCTGCTTTGAGTGTGAAGGTTTTGCTGTCGGGAGCGGCTTTGCCTGCGGCCATCACGGTTTGCCCGCGCGGAATGGTTAAGGTGAGGATAATGTTGCCGGTGGCCGGCTCCCACAGCCAATAGCCGACTTGGTCGTGAAACGTTTCCACTTCGTTTGGCTGAACGACGCGGGTGTGGTAACGCAGGCCGTAAAACAGTTGCGGGCCGTTGGTTTGCGCATCTATCGGTTGCAGCTCGTAATGTTCGATATAGGCATCGGTTTCAGGGCCGTCGGCTTTGGGGTTGACATCGGTGCCGCGCGCACCCTGCCAAATGCCGGCCATCGGCGCGAGCGGGCCGAGATTGGCCAGGGTGTTGGTGTCGGTATCAGGTTCGGTATAGATGTCTTTCGGGAAATGTTCCATGATTTTCCTTTCGGTAGGGATTTCCGATTATAAACAGGCCGTCTGAAAAAACAGTTTTCAGACGGCCTGTGTTTGTGCTGCATCAATCCGTGCGGGGTATCCGGCTTGCTGCCTTTTAACGCCAAATATTTGCCCACCGTTATTTGGCGGCGGCAACCTGTTTCATCCAGGCAAACAGTTCGTCCAAGTCGTAATCGCCGCTGTGCGGTACGTCCCACGGCAGGAAGTAATCGACGCTGTGGCCGTGGTTTTGCAGCTTGGCCGCCAAAACGGCGGATACGGCCAACGATGTGTCGCGGTCGTTGGTGCCGACGCGGATGCGCCAATGCTTCGGTGCTTTGGCTTCGGCGCTGCCGATGTAGTTGAGCGGGTTCATGATTTTTACGGTTTGCGCATCGGCCAAGGCGGCGCCTTCGGCGGTGTTGTGCTGCATACTGAAATCGGTGAAGTGCTGTTTATCAACGGTTGCGGTGCCGAAAAGCTGGTTTTCGCCGGCGCTTAAATCCACCGCGTCAAAAGCGGGCGGGGTTTTCTGGCGGCCGGCGGCTTTGGCGTATTTGTCGAAATCCACGGCGGTTACTTTGCCGTTTTGAATGGTCAGCCAGTTGCGGTCGTTGAGGTTTTTGCCTGCATCAAGCTGCTTTTGGGCGGATGCGGCCAAGAGGCCGGCGATGTGGTTTTTGAAGCTGCCGTTGCCGTTTTTATCGAGTGTAAGCGGGCGGCCTTGCGCGTCTTTGAGCTTGAGGCTGTTGATGTAGGCCGGGTAGAGCGGCTTGAGTTGGTTGGAAAGTTTGATTTCGGCGGCGGTGAGCGTGCCGGGCACCAGCTCGCGTTTCACGTTGTAGTCGAGCATGGTGATGTTCATTTTTTTGTAGTCGTTCACGCCGTTGAACTGCCATTCATAGGCCATGTCGGCGTGGTCGAGGTCGGTAATCGGGCAATAGGCGGAAACGGCGAAAATATCGTCGGGAGCGTCGGCTGCGCCCAAGGCTTTCAGATGGCCTTCGTAATCTTTGCTGTTGCCGGTGGCGCCGAGCAGGGCGGATAAGGCGCCGCCGGCGCTGGTGCCGTTGGAGATGATTTTACCGGCGTCGCCCGGCATGGCGCGGTCGTTGGCTTTCAGGTAGCGGACGGCGGCTTTCAAATCAACAATTGCGGCAGGCGCTTTGCCGTTGGCGGCGGTGCGGCCGCGTGCACCGGCCGAGGCAACCACATAACCTTTAGACAAGGCCACCAACATGGCGTTGGGCTGGTTGTTGTTGCGCTTGTCCAAGCCGGGTTTGCCCGCTTCGGCGGGCATATAGCCGCCGATTTGGTTAGGGAAGAAAATCGGCGCGGTGTCGGCGGTGTAGCCTTCGATGCTGCCGCCTGCATAATAGGCTTCGGGCACGTAAATATTGATGGTTTCGTATTTGGTATCGGCCGGGTTTTTCACATAAACGATACCTTCGAAAGCGCGGTAGCGCACGGTTTGGCCGTTAACTTCGGCGCTTTGTTTTGTGGACGTTTGTTTGGCAAAATCCAAACCGCCGTTTTGCACCGTGCCGGTTTTGGGCGAAGAGCAGGCGGCCAGGCCGAAGGCAAGCGAAGCGGCAATCAGGGCAGGGGTGGTTTTTTTCATGATTTTTTCCGTTGGAAACAAGATTGGATGAGGGTTGGAAATCTTATTTGAGACGTGTGAGGCCGTCTGAAAGTTCCAACCCGAACGGTATGCCGGCGGCGGTCAAAGCGTTTATAATAACCGCCTTTGCCGCCTGTTTTCAGACGGCTCCGCAATAACGATTATCCATTCAATGAACACGCACATCACACACACGGTTTGCCGCATCCGCAGCGGTGCGGCCGCCGAAGCGGTGGAAACCGCCGACGTTTTGGCCGAAGAAACCCCGGTTGCCTTGGTTTACAACGGTATTTCCCACGTTGTTTTAATGGCCACGCCGGCCGATTTGGAAGCGCTGGCGCTGGGTTTCAGCCTGAGCGAAGGCATTCTCACCAAAGCGGGCGAGCTTTACGGCATCGAAACCAAGCCTTCCTGCAACGGCATAGAAGTTCATTTGGAAATCGCCGCCGCCCGTTTTCATGCGCTTAAAGCACGCCGCCGCAATATGGGCGGCCGCAGCGGCTGCGGGTTGTGCGGCATCGACAGCCTTGCCGCCGTGCAGCCCGACCTGCCCGTCGTGGCCAGAAGCCGGACCATACGCAACGCGGACATTCAGACGGCCTTAAACGGGCTGGAAGCACACCAAACCCTGCGCAACCTCACGGGCTCGGTGCACGGCGCCGCCTGGGTGGAAAACGGCCGTATCGTGCGCCTGTTTGAAGATGTCGGTCGTCATAACGCGCTGGACAAATTATTAGGCTTTATGGCAAGGCAGGAAACCGACCCGCAGCAGGGCTTCGTGTTGATTTCCAGCCGCGCCAGCTACGAAATGGTGGCCAAAGCCGCCATGCTCGGCATCGGCGCGGTGGCCGCCGTATCCGCCCCCACTGCGCTGGCCGTGCGGCTGGCCGAGCAGGCGGGCATCACCTTAATCGGTTTTGCCAAACCGCAGCAATTTACGGTATACAGCCACCGCAACTGGCTGGAGGCCGTCTGAAACACACTCACACAAGGAAAAAACCGATGAACACCACCGCCGAGCCGATTAAAAAAGGCCTGTTCCATACCCCGTTTTGGCTTGCGCCCGAGAAAAACACCTTTGAAAACCGCAGCGTGCGCTTTCAAGAGCTGGCGGCGGCCGAGCCGGGCGAATGGCGCCTTTATCTGGAACTGCTGGCTGCCGTTTGCGCCGCCCAGCATACGGTGGCACTCAGGCACACCTTTCTGCTGCCCGAAAAGCACAGCGGCGCCACCGTGTTGCCCGAAGCGGCGGCAGGGGAAGTGCCCGCCGCTTTCTATGATGTGTTTCAAGACTTGTTAAACGAAGTGCGCGGCAACATCACGCACACCGCAGCCGCCGAAACCCAACGGCTGGCAGCGTTGGATAAACCCGAAGCCGAAGTGCTGGCGCGGCGTGTGCTTACCCAAGCCGGAGAAGAAGCCGACCGTTCCGCCGAAATCTGGGTGCAGGCCGCGCTGCAAATCGTTTGGACGGCATGGGCGGCTCAACTGGCCGAAGACGACGTACCGCCCGTTGAAGAGCGCGTGCACTGCCCTTGTTGCGGCACCGAGGCCGTCGGCAGCGTGGTGCTGATTCAGAGCGACTTGAGCGGCTTCCGCTATATGCACTGCCCGCTGTGCAACAGCCGCTGGAACGCCCTGCGCGCCAAATGCACTTCCTGCGGCGACAGCGGCGGCATCCGCATCCAGCAGGTTGACGGCGCATCCGCTCCCGGGCTGCCGCCCGTTTTCAGCGGCGCCCATGCCGAAAGCTGCGAAGCCTGCCGCACCTACCGCAAACTCTACCGCCACGACAAACAGCAATACGCCGATCCCGTTGCCGACGATTTGGCCACGCTGGGCTTGGACATCGCCGTGGGCGAAGCCGGCTACGAACGCGGCGGCGCCAACCCGTTTCTGCTGCACAGCTAGCTATAAGTGGATTCACTGTAACCGTTTGAAAAACCGCCGGCCGCCCCGCTTGCTGGTACAATGAAACCGCACCGTTCGCCATTTTCAAAAGGCAGGCATCACAATGAGCACCGTTAAATATTTTCCCGACCAACAGAAATTTTCCCTGCTGCAAGATTTCGACGAAGCAGG
>JBHALY010000232.1:0-3431 GCA_041827905.1 Neisseria dentiae | reverse complement strand
GGCAATAAGTTGGTGTTTGCCTAAGCGTTTGATGGTGTTGTGAACAGGCCGTCTGAAAATATTTTTCAGACGGCCTAACTTTTGCAAATCATACCGGTTTTCCAAACCCTTTCGTCATACCCGGGCTTGGCCCGGGTATCTCTTTTTCTTCCAAAACAAAAAGATGCTCGGGTCAAGCCCGAGCATGACGTAAGCGTTGCAAGGTATCGAAAAGCATTTTACAAAGGTATCAGGCCGTCTGAAATATTTTCAGACGGCCTGTTATTTTGCCCCACCCAAGCCGGCAATCTACACTTCGCTCAAGTTCAGATAATGGCGGGTGCCCTGCATATCGCTCATGGCGCGCAGCAGCATTTCGAAGTGGTCGTCGTTGTTGATGAAGTCCAACTCGTCGGCATTGGCGATCAACAGCGGCGAGTTTTGGTAGAGGTGGAAAAAGCGGCGGTATTCGTCTTGAATCTGCCCCCAATAGCCGGGCGGGAAAACGTTCATCATGTTGCCGTGCCGCTTTTGCAGGCGTTTTTGAGCGTTTTCGTCAGACGTTTGCAAATAAATCACCAAATCGGGCACGGGGTATTCGGGCATAATTTTGCGCTTCATCTGCCAAAACAGGGTTTGTTCGTTGGCCGGGTCGCTGCCTTTGAGCACCACGGGCACGAAAATCTGGTCTTTTTCGAGCAGGAAATCGGCGATGATGCGTTCGTTTTTTTCTTCTTCGGTGTTAATCAGCTCCACCGCTTCGGCGCGGCGCATCAGAAAATACAGCTCGGTGGCCAGGCCGTGGTTGGCGGCGTTGAGGTAAAACTGCTCCAAAAAGGGATTGCGCTCGGGGCTTTCGGTTAAGTGCAGGGCATCGAAATATTCCGCCAAACGGCGGCTCAGCTCGGATTTGCCGCTGCCGATGGATCCTTCTACTACGATATAACGGTGGTGCATGATGGGTGGTCTTTCTTTGGGGTTCGATTGTTGGCTTGCTATCGTGGATCCACTTACTCCGTTACGGCGTTGCTGTGCCTTACCGCACTATCTGTGGCCTGCGGCTTGCTGCCTTGCACCGAAGTAATTGAATTCACGATAACGGTTCAGACGGCCTGATTGTCGGGGCCGTCTGAAAACACGGGCGCAGCTTCGGTTACGGCGATGCCGCCGCTGCCCAATTGTTCCGCCAAATCCGCCGCGCGGCCGTGGCTGCCTATGCGGAAATCGGGGGCGATTTCGGCCAGCGGGCGCATCACGAAACTGCGCTCGTGGGCGCGCGGGTGCGGCAGGGTGAGGTGTGGGTCGCTGCTGGATTCGCCGTTGTAGTCGATAATATCCAAATCGAGCGTACGCGGGGCGTTGCGGAAACTGCGCTCGCGCCCGAAGTCTTGTTCGATGCCGTTGAGCACGGCCAGCAAACCGGCGCCGCCCAAGTTGGTGGACACAATGCAGACGGCGTTAACGAAATCGGGCTGGTCGGTGTAGCCCACGGGCGCAGTGGTATAGAGTGAAGATACGCGCCGCAGTTCAATCTGCGGGTGTTCTGCAATGATTTGTAAGGCGGTTTTTATCTGCCGCGCGGGGTTTTGCAGGTTGCTGCCCAGGGCGATCACGGCGGTGTCGGCAAAAGATGCAGGCATAATTTTTCAGACGGCCTTGTTAAAACGGTTTGTAACGCGCCAGATAAACCATCGCCGCCACGCACAGCATCGACAGGGCATAGCCCGCCCATGCCCTGCCGGTTCTCGGCGCGGCGCGCACGGTCATCATGCCGAAACCGATATAGGCCAGCAGCAGCAACAGTTTCACGCCCAGCCAGTCTGCATTGCCAAACGGGGTGAAACGGGTGATTTTCATCAGCCACAATCCGGTAAACAGCAGCAGCGTATCGTTGAAATGGGGGATAATTTTCAGAATTTTCGACAGCGGCTTTTCGGGTTTGGCGGCGCGCAGCCAGAAACGCAGGTTGAACAGCAGCACGGTAATGGCCACAAACAGCATGTGGCTGTGTTTCACAATCAGATATTGCATGGCGGCTTCAGTGTTTGTTTTTCAGACGGCCTGTATTGTAACCCGAAACCGGTATGGGTTTTACATCTTCGGCAGCGTGGTGGTGATGATTAAAACCGAAGCCGAGACCTTTGCAAAATTCTTTTAGGCCGTCTGAAACATCCGATTATCGTCATTCCCGCGCAGGCGGGAATCCAGTCGTTTTTTTCATAAGTTATTGAAATAAAATACTTGATGGTTTTAAGGCTGGATTCCCGCCTGCGCGGGAATGACGGGATACGAACGTTTTCAGGTTTGAATTGGTTATTTTGAAAAGGTCTCAGGCCGTCTGAAAACAGGTGCAGTTTTTGCGGCACTTCGGATTCAGACAGCCTAAAGTCTGAGACTTTACCAATACCTTAACGGCGTCATACCCGGGCTTGACGCAGAAGTTTTAAAATACCGGCGAATTTTGCCAAGGTCTCAGCCTGCGTTTATTTGTTGTGCAGCTTTTTCACGCTCACCTTGGTTTTCTTTTTCAAGCGGTTTTTTTCTTCTTTGCGCCCTTCGCGTTTTTCGATGCGGTTGCTCAATGCCACGCGGCGCAGCGGTTTTTTCTTGGGCTTGTCTTGTGCTTCTTCGTAGGGGTTTTCCGACACGTTGTATTGGATGCGCAGCGGCGTGCCCTGCAAATTGAAGGCTTTGCGAAAGGTTTGGGTGAGATAGCGGGTGTAGCTGTCGGAAATCGCTTGCAGCGAATTGCCGTGCACCACGATAACGGGCGGATTCATGCCGCCCTGGTGGGCATAGCGCATTTTCGGGCGCACCAAGCCGGCGCGCGGCGGGGCTTGGCGTTCGATTGCCGATTGCAGCACGCGGGTGATTTTCGGCGTGGGCATTTTAATCATGGCGGCGTTATAGGCCGATTGGATGCTCTCGAACAAGCCGTCTATACCGCGCTCTTTCAGGGCGGAAATATAGTGGAACTTGGCGAAATCGAGAAAATAGAGTTTGCGGGCGATGTCGCGTTTCACCTGTTCGCGCCGCTCTTCGCTGATGCCGTCCCATTTGTTCACCGCCACCACCAGCGCCCTGCCCGCTTCGAGGGCGAAACCGGCGATGGTGGCGTCTTGATCGGCGATGTCCTGCTGCGCGTCCAACACCAGCACCGCCACGTTGGCTGCTTCGATGGCCTGCATGGCTTTGATTACCGAAAACTTTTCCACCACCTCCTCCACTTTGCCGCGACGACGCACGCCGGCGGTGTCGATGATGGTAAACGGTTTGCCGTCGCGCTCGAAGTCGATGTGGATACTGTCGCGGGTGGTGCCGGCCATATCGAAGGCAATCACGCGCTCTTCGCCGAGAATGGCGTTCACCAGCGTGGATTTGCCCACGTTGGGGCGGCCGATAACGGCAAACACGGGGTGTTTGGGCGCGGCGGTTTCTTCTTCGGCATCGGG
>JBHALY010000231.1:0-8248 GCA_041827905.1 Neisseria dentiae | reverse complement strand
GTTTGCATTCCGGCCCGCTGTGTTACACATCGGGCTTTGTTGTTTTGGATAAACTTATGATTACTTTGGACAATGTTTCCAAGCGCTATCAAAACCGCGATAAAACGTGGTTTACCGCCGTGGAGCCGACCTCGCTGCAAATCGAAGCGGGCGAAATTTTCGGCCTGATGGGCTATTCGGGTGCAGGAAAATCCACGCTGCTGCGCCTGATCAACCTGCTCGAGCGACCCGACACCGGCACGGTAACGGTGGCCGGGCAGGAGCTGACTTCGTTAAACGCCGCCCAACTGCGCCAAGCGCGGCAGAATATCGGTATGGTGTTCCAGCAGTTTAACCTGCTTTCCAACCGCACCGTGGCCGACAATGTGGCGTTTCCGCTGGAAATCGCCGGTTGGCCGTCTGAAAAAATCCAAGCGCGGGTGGCGGAATGCCTGGAAATCGTGGGGTTGGAAAACCGTGCCGGCCACTATCCCGCCCAGCTTTCGGGCGGCCAAAAACAGCGCGTGGGCATCGCCCGCGCGCTGGCGCCCAACCCGCAGGTGATACTGGCCGACGAACCGACCTCCGCGCTCGACCCCGCCACCACCCGCAGCGTGCTGGAATGCTTGGAAGACATCAACAAACGCTTCAACGTAACCATCGTTATCGTTACCCACGAAATGAGCGTGCTGCGCCGCCTGTGCGACCGCGCCGCCCTGCTGCACCAAGGCAAACTGGTGGAAACCGTGTGCGTTAACAACAACCGAATCCACGCCCAATCCGAAATCGGGCGCGAGCTGGTGCGGGAGGATTGACATGGCCGGCTTAACCTTTTCGCAAGCCTTGGAAACCATTAGCCGTATGCGCGGCGAAATCGTGCAGGCTTTATGGGAAACTTTCGTGATGGTGGGCTTGTCGACCGCATTCGCCACCGTGTTCGGCACCCTGCTGGGCGTGCTGCTGTTCGTTACCGCCAACCGCCAACTGCACTACAACCGCCCCGTCAATCTGGTGTTGGACAATCTGGTTAACCTGATGCGCGCGTTTCCGTTTGTGATTCTGATGATTGCAATGATTCCCGCCACCCGCGCCATTGTCGGCAGCACCATCGGCCCGGTTGCCGCCTCGCTGGTACTGAGCGTTTCCGGCCTGTTTTACTTTGCCCGCCTGGTCGAGCAAAACCTGCGCGAAGTGCCGCGCGGCGTGATTGAAGCCGCCATCAGCATGGGCGCCGCACCGATGACGGTTATCCGCAAAGTGCTGCTCAACGAAGCCCGCGCGGGCATGGTATCGAGCATTACCGTGCTGGCCATCGGCCTGCTTTCATACAGCGCGGCGGCCGGCATGATCGGCGGCGGCGGCTTGGGCGATTTGGCCATCCGCTACGGCTATTACCGCTATCAAACCGAAGTGATCATTTTTATCGTAGCCATTTTGGTTTTGTTGGTGGTGGTGATTCAGAGTTTGGGCAATTTTATTTCACGCAAACTGGATAAACGCTGATAAACTTTTCAGACGGCCTTTTTAAGTGAAAGGCCGTCTGAAAATTTGGAAACATTACTGAAAAGCAATATGTAGAAGCGCACATGTCATACTCAGGCTTGACCCGTTTTGGGTTACATTGCTTTCCACTATCTATCTGATAATCAAAGAATTAACCAAACTGCTTCAAAAAAACCTTTACATCAGGCTGGTTTTAACAGTTGTTTTATACTCAGTAAGGCCGTCTGAAATTTTTAACCCCTCTTAATTTTCGGAGTTACCAACATGCAAGCATCCGCTTTATTTAAAACCTTCTCGGCAGGCGCGCTGGCACTGGCGCTGGCAGCCTGCGGCGGCCAAAAAGAAACCGCCCCCGCAGCCGCTTCCGCCGCATCCCAACCTGCTGCGGCCGGTGCCGAAAAACAAGAAATCGTGTTCGGCACCACCGTCGGTGATTTCGGCGATATGGTGAAAGACCAAATCCAACCCGCGTTGGAGAAAAAAGGCTATAAAGTTAAGCTAATCGAATTCACCGACTATGTGCGCCCCAATCTGGCGCTGGCCGAAGGCGAGCTGGACATCAATATCTTCCAGCACAAGCCCTATCTGGACGACTTCAAAAAAGAACACAAACTCGATATTACCGAAGTGTTCCAAGTGCCCACCGCACCGTTGGGCCTCTACCCCGGCAAGCTGAAATTGCTGGATGAAGTGAAAGACGGCAGCAGCGTTTCCGCCCCCAACGATCCTTCCAACTTCGCCCGTGCCCTGGTGATGCTCAACGAACTGGGCTGGATTAAGCTGAAAGACGGCATCAACCCGTTGACCGCGTCTAAAAACGACATCGCCGAAAACCTGAAAAACATCAATATTGTCGAACTGGAAGCCGCCCAACTGCCGCGCAGCCGCGCCGACGTTGACTTTGCCATCGTTAACGGCAACTACGCCATGAGCAGCGGCATGAAGCTGACCGAAACCCTGTTCCAAGAGCCGAGCTTCGCTTATGTGAACTGGTCTGCCGTGAAAACCGCCGACAAAGACAGCCAATGGGTGAAAGACGTAACCGACGCGTATAACTCTGACGAATTCAAAACCTACGCCAAACAGCGTTTCGCCGGCTACAAATACCCCGCATCATGGGGCGAGCAAGCCGCAGCCGGCGCCAAAGCCGAAGCAGCTTCCGCCGCATCGGCCGCCAAATAATCCCGAAATTTGAAATACCGAACGCCTTCCCTGTTTTGGGAAGGCGTTTTTTTATGCTGCCTTTGCAAAAATCAAACATCACCAAAAGTTTCTTTTTCGCCATTAGCTTCGCAAGTCCGCTGATCGGAGGCTGCGGACTTGCGAAGCTAATGACTGCGGTTGAGTATTTCAGACGGCTTTGACGGATTTTGCAAAGGTTACAAATATATTCTTATACATTAAATAGTTAAGAATTTCCGAGTGCTCACCACTAATCCAATCCCAACCCGGCCGCCGCATGGCGTCGCTTTTCGGCCAAACCCAACAGCCACGCTGTGATGGTTTCCTGCACGGTGCGGCGGCAGGGCTTGTTGGCAGAAAAATAATAATAACGGTCAAGATTGCCCTTGTTGGCCGACAACACGTTCAGACGGCCTGCCGCAATTTCTTCATACAGCAAAATATAGGGGCACAGGGCAATGCCGCTGTTGTTTAAAACCGCCGTGTGCAGCAAATTGAAATCGCTATATACCGCGCCCTGTTTCAAATGTGCGGTATCGATGCCAGCTTGGCCGTAAAGTCCGAACCAATCCTGCCACGATGTTTTGGTGTGGTCGTGCAGCAAAACGTGGCGGGCGATTTGGCGCGGACTCAAGGCGGCGGAACGGTTGAGATAGCCGCCGCCGCACACGGGCAGGCTGGCTCCGGAAAATAAAATATGGTTGCTGCCGCCTTTGGGCGGGTGGGCCGCATCGAAAAAGCCCAACACAAAATGGCTGTCGGGCGGATAGTGCCCGTCGAGGCAGTAATGCAGTTCCAAATCCACCTGCGGATACAGGTTGTGGAATTCGCGGATATGGGGCAGCAGAAAATGGGCGGCCAGCGAAGGAATGGCGCTGATGATGATTTTATGCCGCTGTTCGAAACGGGTATCGGTAACGGCCTGCTCCAGCAGTTGGAAAGCGGGCGAAATGCGCTCGGCGAAATTTTTACCCTCGTCGCTCAAATGGATTCTGCCGTTGCGGCGCACAAACAGCTTTACCCCCAACCAGCTTTCCAGTTTCTGCACTTGCGAGAGCACCGCGCCATGGCTGACATAAAGCTCCCGCGCGGCTTCGCTGTAACTTCCCAGCCGTGCGGCGGCTTCAAAATAGTGGATTGACTTCAGCGGCAGCTTCATCTGCAACTCCTCCGTCTGTCAGTTTTTCTGACAATATCTCCAATAAATAATGATTTGTAAACATTTTTAGGCAACTTTATGCTAACGGCAGGTATCTGTTCCGTAACCACACAGGGAGACGATGATGTTTATCCGCAGCTTGGAAGATGTAGCCGCCACCGATCATTTTGTAGATTGGGGCAACGGCACCAGCCACCGCCTGCTCACGCAGAGCGACGGCATGGGTTTTACCGTTTGCCATACCGTTGTGGCCAAAGGCAGCGAGTCGCTGCTGGAATATAAAAACCATCTGGAGGCCTGCTACTGCATTGCGGGGCGGGGCGAGGTGGAAGATATGGCGGGCAGGCGCTACCGCATCGTGCCGGGAGTGATTTATGTGCTCGACCGGCACGACAAGCATTACCTGCGCGCCGACCCCGATATCGACATGATTCTGGTGAGCGTGTTCAACCCGCCGCTCAAGGGTACGGAACGGCACAGTTTGGAGGGCGGCGAATCGTCTGCCTATTAAACCATACCGCACCTTGTGGTGTTTTCAGACGGCCTGCTACCTGAAAGCACTCGCAACGGTTTACCGAGGCCGTCTGAAAACGAGTTTTGGCGAAACTAAAACAAAGTTTTCAAACACAGGCATCTGCGAACGCACAGGTTTTTACTGTCAAACCGGCATCTGCCCGACCGGCTTCAAATCCCGCCATCCGGCTCCTGAACCGAAACAGAGGAGGCTCTGCCATGAACGGTATTTATGTGTCTTTCGGCTTGTATTTCGTGGGTATGTTGATTGTCGGCATTTATTTCTACTACAAAACCAAAAGCGCTTCCGACTATATTCTAGGCTCGCGCAGCCTGCCGCCGGCCGTGGCCGCTTTAAGTGCGGGTGCGTCTGATTTGAGCGGCTGGGCGCTGATGGGGCTGCCCGGCGCCATTTATGCAGGCGGTTTCGGCAATGTGTGGATTATCGTGTTTACTTTGCTGGGCGTGTATCTGAACTGGACGCTTATCGCACCGCGCCTGCGCGTGTTGACCGAAGCCTTCAACAACGCGCAAACCATTCCCGAATATTTCGCCAACCGCTTCGGCAACAACCGGCTGCTGCGCACGGTTTCCGCCGCGGTTACGCTGTTTTTCTTCACGCTCTATGTGGTGGCGGGCTTGAGCGGCGGCGCGGTGGTGTTTGAGAAAACCTTCAACATCAGCTACGAATCGGCTTTGTTTATCGGCAGCATCGCCATTATTTCCTACACTTTTTTAGGCGGCTATCTGGCCGTATCGTGGACGGATTTCTTTCAAGGCATGATGATGGCAGCCTCGATGTTGGTGGTGTCGCTCACGCTGTATTTTCTGTTCGGCGGTGCGCAAGGCACTTACGAGGCCGCCAATCTCGGTGCGTTGTCGTGGGAAAACTTCAAGCCCGAACTGGGTTGGGGATTGGGGCTGCTGTCGCTTTCGGGCTGGTGTATCGGCTATTTGGGGCAGCCGCACGTTTTGGTACGCTTCATGAGCGTACGCCGTGCTTCCGACATCAAAACCTCGCGCCGTATCGCCATGATTTGGAGCACCGTAACCATGCTTTCCGCTTTGGGCGTGGGCTTTCTCGGCGCGGTTTATTTTAAAGATTCTCCGCTGCCCAACGGCGAAGCCGTGTTGATTGCGCTGTCGCAGGCTTTGTTCAACCCCTTTGTGGCAGGTTTGGTGATTGCCGGCATTCTGGCGGCGATTATGAGCACCATCGATTCCCAGCTGCTGGTTTGTTCCACCACATTTTCCGAAGACATCTACCGGACCTATATCCGCAAAAATGCTTCCGATAAAGAGATTCTCACCGTTTCGCGGTTGTCGGTTTTGGTGATTTCCATCATGGGCATCTACATGGCCTACAACCACCGCGACAGCACCCTGCTCAGTATGGTGGCTTATGCGTGGGGCGGTTTCGGCGCCGCTTTCGGCCCCGTGATACTGCTCAGCCTGTTCTGGCCGCGCATGACCGGCGCGGGCGCAATTGCAGGCATGATTACCGGCGCGGTTGTGGTGGTGGTTTGGAAGCAGCTTAAAGGCGGGGTGTTTGAAATGTTCGAAGTGGTGCCGGGCTTTGCGGCGGCTCTGCTGGCGATTGTGGCAGTGAGTCTGCTCACGAAAGAGGAAATACCGGCGGTGCCGCTGGACAGCAAAGGGTAAACAGCCGTTTCCGTTTGGATAAAAAGGCCGTCTGAAAATTTTTCAGACGGCCTTTCGGCTTTTATATATAGTGGGTTTAATTAATTTTCGATACAAGGCAGCAAGCCGCAGACAGTACAAGTAGTACGGCAAGGCGAAGCAACGCTGTATCGAAAGTTAAGTGAATCCACTATACGTTGCAATCCGGCTTTATTCCTGCACCGGATCTTCCACGATATTCACGGGCTGGTAGGCGGGAACGGGCGGGGGCAGCAGGGTGTCGAGCATCAGGCCGGCGGCGTTGAGGGTGGGATAGCCGCTGAATGTTACCGAATAGCCGCCGTTGGATTCGCCGGTGATTTTGGCGTGCGCACCCAGCGGGAAGGTGGCTTTGTTGGTGATGTGGCCAAACGGGAAACCGGTGAGCACGGGCACTTTGGCGATGCGGCTGATGTTGTTGACCACGGCGCTGAAGTCGTAGCTGCTGTCGTACACGTCGCGGATGGTGCCCATGCGGAAGTCGCCGAGCACCACAGCCTGCTGTTTCGACAAAATACCGGCCAGATGCAGGGTTTGCAGCATACGCTCGATGCGGTAGGGCTGTTCGCCCACGTCTTCGAGAAACAGGATGCCGCCCTGAATGTCAGGCATATAGGGGCTGCCGGCGAGCGAGGCCAGCACGCTTAAGTTGCCGCCCCAAAACGTGCCTTCGGCGCTGACGCTGCGGCGCTGCACGTTATACACGCTGACGGTGTTGGCGGCGTTGGTGGCGCCGCGTATAAACGATTCCATGGTGTAGGTGCTGGGGGCGGGTTTGCCGAATTCGCTATACACCATCGGCCCGGCGAAGCTGGCCATATTGCCTTTGGCCAAGAGGGCGAGCTGCACGGCGCATAAGTCGCTGAAGCCGAAAAACAGCGTGCCGCGCTCGCGCATACGGGCGCCGAGGCTGGCAAAGTCGATATGCGGCAGAATGCGCACGGCTCCGTAACCGCCGCGCAGCCCCATCAGCACTTTCGGGGTGGCGACGCGGCCGGTGGCAACGTCTTGAAAATCGGCGATGCGTTCGCTGTCGGTGCCGGCGAAACGCTGGTAACGGCGGAAAGCGGCCTGCTGGTTGGTGACGGCAAAGCCGGCGTTATGGAGGCGGGCGATGCCGGCTTCGGAGCGGGCAGCGCTGTCGGCAAAACCGGAAGGGGCGACAACGCGCAGAATGTTATCGCCGCTGCGGCTGGGTTGGGTGGTTTTCGGTGGCACGGTTTGGGCTTTGCTGGATTGGGTGGAGGGCTGGGTAGTGCCGCCGCTGCCGCAGGCGGCAAGCATGCCTGCGCCGGCTGCGGCTGCGGAGGCTTTCAGAAAGTTTCGGCGGGAAGGTTGCCAGGTCATAAAGATTCCTTGTGTGTGCCGCCTTTTCAAGCGGCCTGATAAGAGCGTGTATTTTAAAGGTGTTGCGCCGTATCACACAATGCAGGCCGTCTGAAAGGCGGTAAACGGTTTTCAGACGGCCTGTGCGGTTGCATTACAGCAGCGCTTTTATCTGCTGCGGCCAGTTTTCCGGCAAAACCGCCTGTGATTCCCGCACGGCGGGCGCCCACACGGGGGCGGGGAAATTGGCATCGTTACCGAATCGGGCAATCACGTGCCAATGCAGGTGCGGCACCACATTGCCCAAACTGGCCAAGTTGATTTTGGCCGGCCGGAACACTTGGCGCATGGCGGCCTCCACGCGGCAAACCGCATCCATCAGCTCTTGGCGTTCTGCGGGTTGCAGATCGGTCATTTCGGCAACATGGCGCTGCCAGATTACGCGGCAGAACGCGGGAGCGTTGGTTTCGTTGTGAACGGCAATCACGCGCAGGTTGTCGGTTTGCAGCAGCACATCTTCGCCGGCGGGGGCGCACAAAGGGCAGTTCATGGTCGGCTCCTTCTAAAGTTGGCCGGATATTCTAACAGAGTTTGCCGCAGGGGGCTTTCAGACGGCCTTAACCGGCCAGGAACCCAAACAACCATTCAAATTGAAACGAATTAACATTGCAAATATGACTATGGTTTTCACGTTAATAATAATTATGTTTAAAATATTGTATATAATCAATTTTTGTAATACATTCCCACCTGCGGCAACCAAAGCAAAACCACACGCCGGCGTCTTACCCGAATATCATCATTAATATCCATTCAAATAAGGAAGCTATCATGAGCAGCCAACAATCCGGCACACCGGGCGTGTTTTACGGCGACAGTTCCGACAACGTGTTCCACATCGACCAC
>JBHALY010000230.1:0-2607 GCA_041827905.1 Neisseria dentiae | reverse complement strand
GTGTTTGTCGAAGCCGTATTGCGGGTAACGCGCGGCCAGGGCATACATTTCGGCGTCGCGTGCGGTTTTGGCGAGCACGGAGGCGGCGGAGATTTCGATGATTTTGCTGTCGCCTTTCACCACGGCTTCGGCGGCAATGCCTAAATTTTTCGGCACACGGTTGCCGTCTATCAGCACTTTCTGCGGCGGCACGGCCAAGCCTTGCACGGCGCGGGTCATGGCGAGCAGGGTGGCGTTTAGGATATTGAGTTCGGCGATTTCCTGCACATCGGCGCTGGCCACGCTCCAGGCGACGGCCTGCGCTTTGATTTGTGCGGCCAGTTCGTTGCGCTTGTTTTCGCTGAGTTTTTTGGAATCGGTAAGGCCGGGCAGGTTGGGGCAGGGCGGCAGAATCACGGCGGCGGCAAATACGCTGCCCACCAAAGGGCCGCGCCCGGCTTCGTCGACGCCGGCGGTGAGAACGGTGTTCATGCGGTTATCTTTCAGACGGCCTCGGGTGCGGCTTCGGGCACGTCGGCGGCAATGCCTGCTTCGGCCAGCACGGCGCTTGCGGCCAATGCGTCGGTGTCTTTCTGCAAAAGCCGGTGGAGGTTGAGGAAATCCTGCTGCAAGGCGGCAACGTCTTGCGGTGATTCATACCATTCGGCCACGGCGGCGGCCAGTTTGGCGGGGGTGGCGTCGTCTTGCAGCAGCTCGGGCACGGCGCCTTTGCCGAGCAGGATATTGGGCAGCCCCACATGGGGTACGTTGATTTTGCGTTTCACATAGGCGTAGGTGAGCGGCGAGATTTTATAGCTGATAACCATGGGGCGCTTGCACAGCGCTACTTCCAGCGTGGCGGTGCCGCTGGTAACCAGCACCACGTCGGCGGCGGTGCAGGCCAAGTCGGCGTGTGCGCTCATCAGTTGGATGGGCAGGCCGATAAATTCGCCTTGGTGCAGAATCGAAATCAGGCGGCTGCGGGTGGCCACGGTGGCCACGGGCAGCAGGAAGCGGGCGGAGGGGTAGCGTTGCAGCAGCAGGCGGGCGGTGCGGAAGAATATCGGCGCCATGTAATCGATTTCGCTCACGCGGCTGCCGGGCATCAGGCAGAACACGGGTTCCCACGGTTCGATTTTCATGTGGCGGCGTGCGGCGTCGCGGTCGGCATCGAGCGGCAGGGTTTGCGCCAGCGGGTGGCCGACAAATTCGGCCCGGCCGCCGGCTTCTTGGTAAAGCTGCGGCTCCATCGGAAACAGGCACAGCACGCGGTTGACTTGTTCCACAATGGTGTTGACCCGTTCGCGCCGCCACGCCCACACCGAGGGGCTGACGTAGTGCACGGTGGGGATGCCTGCTTTTTTGAGTTTTTCGGCCACGCCGAGGTTGAAGTCGGGCGCGTCGATGCCCACAAACACGTCGGGGCGGATGCGTTTGAGGTTGCGCACCAGGCCGCGGCGGATTTTCAGGATTTCGGGCAGGCGCTTCACCACTTCGGCAAAGCCGCGCACGGCCAGTTTTTCTTGGTCGTAGAGGCTTTCGAAACCTTTGGCCAGCATACGCGGCCCGCCGATGCCGACGAAATGCGCCTGCGGATAGCGCTGCTTGATGGCGGCCATCAGGTGTGCGCCGAGCAGGTCGCCGGAGGCTTCGCCGGCGCACAGGGCGATGGTGAGAGGGCGGTTGGCGGGCGGTTGGTGGGAAGTCATAAATAAAACAATGAAATATAGAGCAGGCGGTATTGTACCGAAATTTATCAAAACGCCGTGGGATTTTGCCCCAGCGGTAGGTCTGTATGATAAGAGAGAGGCAGGCCGCCGAAAGTTTCAGACGGCCGGAATGAATTTTGCAAAGGCTTCAGGCCGTCTGAAAACATAGGGCGGATAGGCTGAAAAAAGGCCGTGCCCGAGTATGACTAAACGGTTATTAAACCCGTGGTTTCGCTATAGCCGCCCTCAGTGCGGTTTCGGGTAAAACAGAATCTCGCTTTCGCCGGCAGGCAGCTGCCGCTTTTTAACTGCATGGCCGTACACGGTTTCGAGGGTGGCGGTGAGGGTTCCTCCGTCGGCAAACATCCGGTTGACGGCGGCGCGGGCGGCGGCTTCGTCGCTGAAATCCAGCGAAGCCCACAGGCCGAGGGTTTCCATATCCTGCCAGAAGGTTTCGGGGCGGCGGTAGGAAAGCTCGAGTTTGGCGGTGTCCATCACCGGATCGTAAAAGCCGTGGTGGAACAGCATGTCGCCCAAATCGTGCATATCGAAAAACATCGGCGTGTTAACGGTGATGCCCGCTTCTTTCAGACGGCCTGTCAAACCGTTCAGGCTGTCGATGCCGAAATGGGTGAAAAACAGCAGGCCGTCGGGCTTCAGCACGCGCGCCCAGTTTTCAAAAACCGGCACGGGTTCGCGTGCGGTGATCAGGCCCAGGTTAGACCACAACATATCGGCCGCCGCTTCGGGCAGCGGTTCGGTAAGGCTTTGGCAGTGCTGCGGCACGGTTTTGCCGGTGAGTTTCTGCCATAAGCCGGTTTTGCGCGCGTCGGCGGCCGCTTGCAGAAAAGCGGTGCGCGGGTCGTATTCGGCAAACGCGGCTTTGGGGTAGCGTGCGGCAAGCAGGCGGCGGCTTTCG
>JBHALY010000229.1:0-3447 GCA_041827905.1 Neisseria dentiae | reverse complement strand
CGAAGCGCCCGATATCGAAGCAGGCCGTCTGAAAGCGTTTTATGAAGTGATTCAGCAGCTGGTGGCCGAAGACAAACTGTTGGCCTATCACGATAGAAGCGACGGCGGTTTGTTTGCCACGCTGGCGGAAATGGCGTTTGCGGCAAGGTGCGGTTTGGATATTGATGTAGGGTTACTCACTGCCAGCACTTTTATTACCCTTTACCGAAACTTAGCAGAACAAACTCCCGAAGCTGTCAAACAATCTCCCGAATGGCAAGATGCTCTGATTCGGACTTTATTTAATGAAGAACTGGGCGCAGTGATTCAAGTTCGCAAAGAAGATGTCGGTGATGTCATTAATTTGTTCTTCCAACACAAATTAGACGTCATAGCGCAAGAAATCGGTGTCGTATCCGGCAGCAATCAGTTGCTTATCCGTGATAATCAAACCGTATTGTTCGATAATGACATCCTCAACTTACAAAAAACCTGGCAGCAAACCTCCTACCATATCCAACGCCTGCGCGACAACCCCGAATGCGCCGACAGCGAATTCGCCCTGCTTACCGACAACCAACGCAGCGCGCTGTTTGCCGACCTGAAATTCGACCTGAAAGAAGACATCGCCGCGCCGTTTATCAACACAGGCGCCCAACCCAAAATCGCCGTGTTGCGCGAACAAGGCGTGAACGGGCAGGTGGAAATGGCCGCCGCCTTCACCCGCGCCGGATTCGACGCGTACGACGTGCATATGTCCGACCTGATGGCCGGCCGCGTCAAACTGGCCGACTTTAACATGCTTGCCGCCTGCGGCGGTTTCAGCTACGGCGACGTGTTGGGCGCAGGCGAAGGCTGGGCGAAATCGATTCTGTTTCACCCCGAACTGCGCGACCAGTTCGCCGCCTTCTTCGCCGACCCCGACACCCTCACTTTGGGCGTGTGCAACGGCTGCCAGATGGTGAGCAATCTGGCCGAAATCATCCCCGGCACGCAAGGCTGGCCGAAGTTCAAGCGTAATGCGAGCGAGCAGTTCGAGGCGCGTTTGAGTATGGTGCAAGTGCCCAAATCGCCCTCGCTGATTCTGGCCGAAATGCAGGGTTCGAGCCTGCCCGTGATTGTCAGCCACGGCGAAGGCCGCGCCGACTTTACCCATTTAGGCAGCCGCAATGTTTCAGACGGCCTCAACATCGCCCTGCAATATATCGACGGCTTGGGCGCAGTTACCCAAACCTACCCGCTCAACCCCAACGGCTCGCCGCAAGGCATTGCCGGCGTTACCAACGCCGACGGCCGCGTCACCATCATGATGCCGCACCCCGAGCGCGTGTACCGCACCGCACAAATGAGCTGGCACCCCGACGAATGGAAAGACAGCGAACTTTCCGGCTGGTACCGCCTGTTTGCCGGTGCACGCAAAGCTCTGGGCTGATGATGCCGGTTTGATAACAAAGGCCGTCTGAAACTTTCAGACGGCCTCAATGAATTTTAGGTCGTGTAGTCAGAAAGCGTTGCGGCGGTATTTTTGGTTAAAACCCGCATCTGCTGCGTTAGGTAGCGAAGCGGACTTGCGAAGCTAAAATGCTCGCAAGATGTCCAATCTTGCTGCGCTTTTTGCCTTGCATCTGCGGATTTTTCCTCAAAAAACCGCTTCGCAAGCATTCTGATTACACGACCTAAAGTGGATTGGCTATATACAACAGATACAACGGTTTCAGCTTGCTAAAGCGCCTTTGTTAACAATTTTCCGAACACCCTTACCATGACCCCGCAAACCACAGGCACCCTACAAATCATCGCCGGCGCATTCTGCTGGGGTTCGCTCGGCCTGTTGGGCGCAACGCTCAACCGCGCAGGCTTCGGCGGCAACGAAGTGGCGGCGCTGCGCATCGTGATCGCCGCCTGCATCCTGTCGGCCGTGCTGCCGCTGTTTTGGCGCGATTTAAAACAACTTCATATCCGCAAACTGCCTGGGCTGGCGCTGCAATCCCTGCTCGGTATGCTGGGCATGAGCCTGTGTTATTTCGCCGCCATCGCCCACATCGGCTCGTCGCTGGCCGTTGCCCTGCTCTACACCGCGCCGGTGTGGAGCCTGATTTTCGCCCGCATTCTGCTGGGTGAAAGCATCACGCCCAAATCCGCCCTGTTAACCGTGATTGCCGCCGCCGGCGTGGGGCTGACGATGGCGGGCGGCGGCACGGCCAACCCCGCCGGCATTCTGTTCGGCCTGGGTTCGGGCATCTGCTACGCGCTCTACGGCGTGCTCGGCAAACGCGCCATGCAGGGCAACCCGCCGATGCTGGTGTTTTTCACCTCGATCACCTTTTCCGCGCTGGTGCTGCTGCTGATGCCCCACACCCATTCAGCTTTCGCCAAACTGCCGCAGCAAAACGCCGTTGCCTGGATTTCGGCGCTGGCATTGGCCTGCGTCGGCACCATCGCCGCCTACGGCCTGTTTGTGAAAGGGCTGCAAAAAATGCCCGCCGCCAAAGCTTCGATATTTACCGTGTTCGAACCGCTCACCGCCGTGGTGCTGGCCGCGCTGTTTTTAAACGAACAACTAAACGGCTGGCAATATCTCGGCATCACGCTGATTCTCGGCACCGCCGTTCTCAACGCCGTCCGTTTCAGCCATAAATTCCCCAAACCGTTCAAACGGCCTTTATGCTAAACTGGCCGCCCGTTCCCCAATCTTTTCCAGACGCAAAACACCATGGCAGGCAACACTTTCGGACAACTCTTTACCGTAACCACCTTCGGCGAAAGCCACGGCCCCGCATTGGGCTGCATCATCGACGGCTGCCCGCCCGGGCTGGCTCTAACCGAACAAGACATCCAAACCGATCTCGACCGCCGCAAACCCGGCACCAGCCGCCACGTTACCCAACGGCGCGAAGCCGACGAAGTGGAAATCTTATCGGGCGTGTTTGAAGGCAAAACCACCGGCACCCCCATCGCCCTGTTAATCCGCAACACCGACCAGCGCAGCAAAGACTACGGCAACATCGCCCGCCAGTTCCGCCCCGGCCACGCCGACTATACCTACTGGCACAAATACGGCACGCGCGACTACCGCGGTGGCGGCCGCTCTTCCGCCCGAGAAACCGCCGCCCGCGTAGCGGCCGGCGCAGTAGCCAAAAAATGGCTGAAAGAAAAATTCGGCACCGAAATCGTGTGTTGGGTAACGCAAGTGGGCGAAGTGGCAATCGCCTTTGAAAATGAAGGCTTTATCGGCCAAAACCCGTTTTTCGCCGCCAATCAAAGCCAAATCGCCGAACTTGAAAACTATATGGACAGCGTGCGCAAATCGCTCGATTCGGTGGGTGCCAAGCTGCACATCGAAGCGCGCAACGTGCCTGTGGGCCTGGGCGAACCGGTGTTCGACCGCCTCGATGCCGACATCGCCCATGCCCTGATGAGCATCAACGCCGTTAAAGGCGTGGAAATCGGCGACGGCTTCGATGTGGT
>JBHALY010000228.1:0-6089 GCA_041827905.1 Neisseria dentiae | reverse complement strand
GCCATCAAGGCATGAAAAAAGATAATAAGATTAGGTTTATTAAAGATTATTTCTCTATTCGGCAGCCTGAATAGCACCCAAAATGTCCCTTAGAGAGATGCTACTCCAAAATAGCACCCATTTTGTCCCTTACGCCTAAAAAAACCATCACAAAAAATTTATTCCCCGTCATTCCCGCGTAGGCGGGAATCCAGATGAAAATATTAAAGTATCAATTAAACAAATACTTGAATATCGAACGCCTGGATTCCCGCCTACGCGGGAATGACGGGGTTTAAGCATTTCAGACGGTCTTAAGGTATTTTTGTAAAGGCCTCGGTTGGTTAAAATACGCTAAGCCCTCTCCCTAACCCTCTCCCACGGGAGAGGGAATGAGCGGCTGATGAAATAACTTTTCAGACGGCAAAGCAGGTGCTTCGGCAAAACAATATCCGAAGCACTTTGCCAAGACGGATATGACGAAACATAAATAAATTAAGGATTAAAAAGGATTTTCGCAAAAGCCTCAACCTTTTCGCCAACGGTTTTCCAACTCTGCCAGCACATCTTTCAACCAGCCGAACCAGCTTAAACCGTTGCGGTATTTCGGCAGCAGCGTATTGTCGTGCGGGTTGGCGAGAAAGCCGCTTAAGGCGGCCTCGAAATGGGGCAGGTCGGCTTGGTATTGCGGCCATTTCAGAAAGCGGGCGGCGTAGTAGTGGGCAATCAGGTCGGCCTGCTGCTCCATGTTCAGATCGGCAATGCTGCGTATGCACACGGGGGGCGGATAGGCGTAGCAGCAGCGTTGGCGGTAGCCGCCTTTAACGGCCAGCATCAGGCCGCCGAGCCAGGTGCGGTAGCCGTGTTGGTATTGCCAAACGTGGGTCAGCTCGTGTATCAGCCACACGGCGTAATGCGTGCCCGTGCAGGTGAAATCGTCGGGACAGTTGCGGCGGGGGAAATAAATATGGCCGTTGGGGGCGACGGCTACGTTAAGGTTGGGCAGCAGCGGTATGCCGCGGTAGATTTTGACGCGGCTGTAGTCGATGCCGTCTGAAAAAACCAGCCGCGCCAGTTCGGTTTCCTGCGCGGTCAGCCGCCGCCAGTGCTCAGCCACGGCCGGCTTTCCGTTTCTGCCACAGGTGGGCGGTACGCAGCCGCCAGAAGGCGAGCACGGCAACGTAGCCCGCTACGGCCAGCACCGAACCCAAAACGGGCACGCCCACCAGCAGCGGCTTGCCCGCACCCACCAGCCACGCCCACGATTCGGAAAGAAAATGCCCGCTGCCCCAAATGGGAAACTCAAGGGTCGCGGCCGCTTCCACGCCCAGCAGGCGGCTGCCGATTTTGTAGGCGGTGTAGTAGAGCGGCATATAGGTAACGGGGTTGGTGTAGAGGGTGGTGAACACGGCCACGGGCAGGTTGGTGCGCAAAAAGTAGGCCACAATCAGCGCGGCCATCATTTGGGTGGGGCCGGGCATCAGTCCGCAAAACATGCCCACGGCCACGGATACGGCGGCCTGGCGGCGGTTGAGTGTCCAGAAATAGGGTTTGTCGAACAGCGGGGCAAAGGGTTTGCTCCAGCGTGAAGCGAAAATCTGTTCGCGTTTGGGCAGTTTGCTGCGCCACGATGTGCGTTTGGTGTCGGTCATGCGGGTAGAGATTGGGGGTAATCCGGCGGTTTCAACGGATATTACGATGGAGCCGGTTGCTTGGGGCTTTATCTGCGACATATCCGAAAAAAAGTAAAAGGCCGTCTGAAAACACCAACCGTTCCCATACTGCGGGGTTTTAATTGTTTTCAGACGGCCTTCGGGCGTAATTAATCAGGGTTTATTCCGATTCGCCGTCGCCGTTTTTCTTTTTTTTCGGAGCAGGTTTTTTGGCGGCCAAGCCCAGCGATTTCTGCCATTGGGCGGGCTGTTTCACCAATTCGAGCGCTTTTCTCAACTGATCGTCTTTGGCGGGGTTGGGAATGCGGCGCGAAGAGAGGTCTTCGTCTTTCTCTTTTTTGCTCTTGGTTTTCGGCTCTTCTTTCACGGTTTCAGACGGCACATATTCGCTGCCGTTCACTTCTTCGCCGCCCAGCGGGTTGCCGATGTGGCCGGCGAGGTCGGCCTCGCGGCTTTCAAACAGGCGGTCTTTGTCTTTCACTTCCACATCGGGCACGATGCCCTGCGCCTGAATCGAGCGGTCTTTCGGGGTGTAGTAAAGCGCGGTGGTCAGTTTGACGGCGCTGCCGTTGGAAAGCGGTAGCACGGTCTGCACCGAGCCTTTGCCGAAACTCTGCGTGCCCACCACTACGGCGCGGCGGTGGTCTTGCAGCGCGCCCGCCACGATTTCGGAAGCGGAAGCGGAGCCGGAGTTGATCAGCACGGTAACGGGGATGGTTTTCAGCTCGGCGGGCAGGCCGGAGAGCGGGTCTTTGCCGGAAGAGAGAATGTAGTCTTCGGGCACGGCTTTCAGGCTCATGCCGCCTTTGCCGTCGCGGCCTTTGGTACTCACTACGGTGGCGTTGGCGGGCAGGAAGGCGGCGGA
Organism: Neisseria dentiae; assembly: GCA_041827905.1. GTDB lineage: Bacteria > Pseudomonadota > Gammaproteobacteria > Burkholderiales > Neisseriaceae > Neisseria > Neisseria dentiae_B. Next base: position 3,572 of record JBHALY010000228.1, on the reverse strand, counting down.
CACGCCCACCGCGCCGTTAAGCAGTCCGCCGGGGTCGTCGCGCAAATCGAGCACCAAGCCTTTGAGCGGGCCTTTGTTTTGTTTTACCAGCGCCTGCGCGGCTTCGTTGAGCGCGGGCACGGTGCGCTCCTGGAACTGGCTGATGCGGATATAGCCGTAGCCGGGTTCGAGCAGGTGGTGGCGCACGCTTTTCACTTTGATGATGGCGCGGGTGATTTTAACAGTGATGGGTTTGGAGGCGTCTTTGCGCGAGAGGGTGAGCACGATGTCGGTGCCGGGCTTGCCGCGCATTTTTTTCACGGCTTCGTTCACTGTCATGCCGCGGGTGGATACGCCGTTGATTTTCACGATAAAGTCGCCGCTTTTCACACCTGCGCGCTCGGCGGGTGTGTCTTCAATCGGGGCAATCACTTTCACAAAGCCGTCTTCCGCGCCCACTTCCATGCCCAAACCGCCGAATTCGCCGCTGGTGCTTTCTTTCAGGTCGGCATAGTCTTTTTTGGTCATGTATTCGGAATGGGGATCGAGGCCGGCCACCATGCCTTTCATGGCGCCTTCTATCAGGGCGTCGTCGGATTTGTCTTGGTAGTAATTGGCTTTAATCTGGCCGTACACTTCGGCCATGGTGCGGATAGACTGTACGGGCAGCGCTTCGTTTTTCTTTTCGCCGGCGGCATAGCTTTGCACGCTCAGGCTCAGCGCCACGCCGCTGAATGCGCCCAGCGTGTAGAGGGCGATTTTCTTCAAAGTGGAATTAGACATTGCCAAACTTTCTCTTTCTTCTTGAGCCGCAGGCTTTCAGACGGCCTGCTCGGATAACGGTGGAACTTTATGTGATTTATCGTTTGCGGGCAACTGTATAGGGGTAAAAAAATGCTAAATAAGGCGGGTTTTGCAACGGTTGTCTGCCCGCTGCAAAAACAGGCCGTCTGAAAAGCGGGCGGGTGCGGTGTTTTTCAGACGGCCTTAACCTTAACCTTGCCTTGTACCGTTTGCTTTCAACCAACGTCGGACGGCAAACTACACCGAATCCGGTTGCGCGGTTAGCGGATCCACGAAAGCGGGTTCATCGGCTGGCGGCGGTAGCGGATTTCGAGATAAAGCCCCTGTTCGCCCGTGGGCAGGCTGCCGCTGGTGCCGATGGTGCGGCCTGCGCCCACGCTGCCGCCGCTGCCCACCGACACGCTGCTTAAGCCGGAATACACGCTCACATAGCCGTCGCCGTGGTCGAGCACCACCATATTGCCGTAGCCGCTCAAGGGGCCTGCATAGGCGACGGTGCCGGCGGCGATGCTTTGCACGGGTGCGCTGCCGGTGGAGAAGAACACGCCTTTCCAAGTGCCGCCGCTGGGGCGTGCCTGGCCGAAGCGGCCGCTGACGGTGCCGCCGACGGGTCGGATAAGGCGGCCCTGCATACGGTTGAAGCTGTTTTTATATTCGGTGGTTTGGTCGGGTGCCTGCAAAGCGCGGTCTTCGGCGGTGAGGGTGGAGCGCGGGGTTTGTGGTTTTGGGGCGGGTGTTTTGGCGGTTTGTGTGGGTTTGCCGTCTTTCGGTTGTGCGGGTTTGGCCTTGCCTTTGGCTTTTTCTTTTTCGGCACGCGCTTTTTCGGCGGCGGCCAGCCGCGCTTGGGCGGCTTTTTTGCGCGCTTCGGCCTCTTTGCGGCGGTTTTCGGCGTTGCGCTTGGCGATGTCGGCCAGCAGCGTGTTGAGACGCTGTTCGTTTTCACGCAGAGTGGCGATGCGCTGGGTTTGGCTGTCGATTTGTGCGGAAAGCTGGCGGCTTTCGGTTTGGGCGGCGGTGTTGGCGCGGCCGAGTTTGTTCATGGCCGCCTGCCGTTGGGCTTTGATTTTGTTCAGCCGCGCCAGCTCGGCGTTGATGGCGGTTTCCTGTTTTTCCAGTTCGGCCTGTTGGCGCACCAAGTCGTTCATCACTTTTTGGTTGGCTTCGTTGATGTAGCGGCTGTATTGCAGATAGCGCGCTTTCTGCCCGGGTTCGGCGTTTTTCAGAAACAGCACCACCGCATTGGGCTGGCGGTTTTTGTATTGGCCGGCAAGCAGGCGCGCTACTTGGGCTTTGGTGCCGGTTACTTCGGTTTTCAGACGGCCCAGTTCGTTTTGCAGCGTTTGCATTTTCGCCCAGGCATCGCGCTGCTGTTTGTTGACGGCGGCGAGTTCCTGCTGTGCTCTGGCCAGCGCGGTGCGGGTGCGCTCAAGCGTGGCGCGGGCGTTTTGCTGCGCGGCCTGTTTGCGTTTGAGGTCGGCCTGGGCGGCGCTGATGGCCTGGCGGATTTCGCGCAAATCGCTGCCGGCTTCGGCGGCATTGGCAGGCGCGGGTTCGGGTGCGGCAAAGGCGGTGGCGGAGCAGCAGAGCAGGGCGGTGAGCAGCAGCGGTTTGAACGGCATGGCGGTTAGGGCGTTAGATTTATGAAAAGGCGATTATAACGGATAGGCAGGCCGTCTGAAAATCTGCGGGCCGGTGCGGGAAAAGACAAGTGCGGGGCGGGCGGTTATAATCCGCCCCGTTTCCATCTGTTTGCAGCGCCGTTTCAGACGGCCTTTATCTGTTTATGCTCTATCTGATTGCCAGTATTCTTTGCAGCGTGGCCGTGTCGGTGCTGCTCAAACTCGCCCGTTCCCGCAAAATCGACATCGAACAGGCGGTGGCGGTGAACTATATCGTTGCCGTTGCTTTGTGTATGCTGGTGTTGAAGCCCGATTTGGGTGCGTGGAAGTCTTATCTGCCCACCTGGTGGCTGTTTGCCGCGCTCGGCGTGCTGCTGCCCGCCGTGTTCGTGATTATGGGCAGGGCGGTGGAACGGGCGGGGATTGTGAAATCCGACGCGGCGCAGCGCCTGTCGCTGTTTCTGCCGGTGTTGGCTTCGTTTGCCCTGTTCGGCGAGCAGCTCTCGCAGGGGCGTTTAATCGGGCTGGCGCTGGCGTTTACGGCGTTGTTTTGCCTGTTGTGGAAATCGGAGGGCGGCAAAAAGTCGGGCGGTTTCGCCGCCAATGCGGGCCTGCTGCTCGGTGTGTGGGCGGGCTACGGCGTGATTGATATTCTGTTCAAACAGGTGGCCAAAAGCGGCACGGCGTTTGCGGGCAACCTGCTGGTGGCGTTTTGTTTGGCGGCGGTGCTGATGTTCGGCTATCTGTTTTCAAAATCGGTTAAATGGACGGCGGCGGGCATACTCGGCGGGCTGGTGCTGGGCTGCCTGAATTTCACCAATATTTTCACTTATGTGCGCGCCCACCAAATCATGAGCAGCAACCCCACGCTGGTGTTTGCGGGCATGAATATCGGCGTGATTGTGCTCGGCACGCTGGTGGGGGCGCTGGCGTTCAAAGAAAAAATCAGCGCTGTGAATGCGGCGGGGATTGTGGTGGCGGTGTGCGCCATCGGCTGTTTGTTTTATTGGAATACGCTGGCAGGCTGGCTGGGGTTGTGAAAGGCTGAAACCTTTGCAAAATTCGTTTAGGCCGTCTGAAACATCCGATTATCGTCATTCCCGCGTAGGCGGGAATCCATTCATTTTTTTCTTAAGTTATTGAAATAAAATACTTTATGGTTTTAAGGCT
>JBHALY010000227.1:0-7552 GCA_041827905.1 Neisseria dentiae | reverse complement strand
GTTTCGCCCTCAACGTTTGAACGGTTTCGCAGCTTTGGCGGCGTCCCCTTCCTTTTCGTTGAGGGCTTTCATGTGCTTTAGGTAGTCGTTCTCCGCTCTCATGTAACGTAACTCTTCAATCAGTTCCGCCTGGGTTTTTTCGTGGTCGGGTTTGTCGACGATAAACGGGTTTTTGCGTTTGGTCTTCATAGAGGCAGCCTGCGGGTGTTGGAGTGCGGCGATACCGCCTTGCCGATAGGCGGCTATCCAACGGCGCAGGTGTGTGCGTGAGACGTTGAAGTGTTCTGCGGTACGCTGTTGGCTGTGCACTTGGTGATAATGGAGTACGGCTCGGTATTTGAAGTCTAGTGTATATTTGGACATAAGAAAACTGCACCTTTTAAAGTTGGAGGGGGTGTCCAACTTTTGGGGTGCAGTTCAAACGTTTCAGACGGCCTTAAATTTTGCAATACTTCGTTGAGATGGCCTGAAACATCTTTCAGACGGCCTGAGGTTTTTGCAAAATTCAAAACACCTGCATGATGCCCAGGCATGGCGCAAGTATTTTAGAACCAATGCAAATGTTGCCAAAATTACAGCCTGCCTTGTATAGTGAAACAAAATAAAAACAGGCCGGGCAGCTATCGTACATGGCCTGAGAAACCCGGGTCGATACCTTTGCAAGCCGTTTCGGCCGTCTGAAAAATTGCCGTACACCACAAAAACCTTATGTTTACACCGCCGCAGAAAGGAGAACCACCATGCCGCTGATTGCCGCCGACAACCATTTGCTGCTATGGGCTTTTATCATGCTTGCCGCCGCTGCAGCGATTGTTATCGAGCAAAACGTGCGCTGGGCGGTGAAAGTGCCCGGTGCCGTGATTGCGCTGCTGATTGCGCTGGCCGCTTCCAACCTCGGTTTGGTGCCCACCGAATCGCCTGTTTACGATGCGGTGTGGGGCTATATCGTGCCACTGGCGATTCCCCTGCTGCTGTTCCAACTGGATTTGCATTCCGTGTTGAAAGAAAGCGGCCGGCTGCTGCTGATTTTCCTGATCAGCTCCGTCGGCACCGTGTTGGGCGTGTTGTTGGGCTTTGCCATGCTGCGCCGCCATATTCCCGAGTTGGATAAAATTTCCGGCATGATCGCTGCTTCCTATACCGGCGGCGGGGTCAATTTCGCCGCCATGACCGCCAAACTCGAACCCAGCCAAAGCATCACCGCCGCCACCATCGTGGCCGACAACCTGATGATGGCCTGTTATTTCTTTATTCTGATGACGCTGCCCGCCCTGCCTGCCGTGCGCCGGTTTTGGGGCAGCCCGCATCAGGATGCGATCGAAAACAGCAATAGCGGTTCAAACCAAAACCAGGCCGCGGCTTACTGGCAGCCGAAAGCCATGTCACTGCAAAGTATCGCTTTGTCGTTGGGTGCATCGATACTGCTGGTGGCGGTGTCGTTCAGCGTTTCCAAATGGCTGAAAACCGTGTTGGGCAGCAGTGAACATATCGTATTGGATATGCTGATCGGTTTGGTAACGGATAAATATCTGCTGCTCACCACCCTCACCTTCGCCGTTATTGTGTTTTGCCGCAAAGGCGTAGCCAAGCTCAACGGCAGCCAAGAACTCGGCACCTACTGCATTTACCTCTTTTTCGTTGTTATTGGCATTCCCGCGTCGATTCCGCTGATTATCCAAAGCGCACCGCTGCTGTTCGTGTTTACACTCACCGTTGCGCTGACTAACCTGCTGGTTACCCTCTTGGCAGGCAAGTTACTGAAATTCGGCATCGAAGAAATCATGCTGGCCTGCAACGCCAATATCGGCGGCCCCACCACCGCCGCCGCGCTCGCCATCGGCAAAGGCTGGCGCACGCTGGTGGGGCCGATTTTGGTGATCGGCACGGTGGGCTACATCATCGGCAACTACATCGGCACAATGGTGTATGCGCTGGTGGGCAGTATGTAGCCGCAAACACAACCGGCCGAAACTTTGCAAAATTTTCAGGCCGTCTGAAAGCAAACGGCGCGTAGTTTCCGCGCAACCAAAACTTTCAGACGGCCTCAAGCCTTTCAAACAGCCGACTTCAGCAACCAGTTTTTCACCGTCTGCACCGCCGCGCCAGCCTGCCGTTTGTCGGGCAGACACACATAATAAAACTGACCTTGCAACACCGGCTCCGCCACCACTTCCAACAAATTCAAACGCAATTCTTCGGCCAACAGCGGCAAGCCGAGCAAAGCCACGCCATGCCCCGCCACCGCCGCCTGTACGGCATATGTGCCGTCCGAATAACGGGTGCCGTGTTGGAACAGCGCCGGCTCCAACCCTGCTTTTTCCGCCCACACCGACCAATCGAATGCCTGCTGCGGCAGGCGCCAATTCAAATGAATCAGCGGCCATTGAGCGGCATCGTCCGGCAACTTCCGTTTCAGCCACGGCGCAGCCACCGGTGCGAAGCATTCCTGAAACAGCGGCTCGGCCGTTGCGCCTGCAAACGTGCCGCTGCCGTAGCGTACGGCCAAATCCGCCGCGCCACCGTTCAAATCTGCCGCAGCATATGAAGCGTGAACGTGCAGATCGATTCCCGGGCAGGCCGTCTGAAAATCCGCCAGCTTCGGCACCAGCCATTTGGCGGCGAATTCAGGCGTTACCGACACCGTTACTTTGGTACGGCCGCCGCTGCGGATACGTTCGATAGCGGCGGAAATACCGTCCAAACCCTCTGTTACCGCCGTCAGCAGCAGCTCCCCTTCGGCAGTCAGCGCCACCGCGCGCACCCTGCGCACAAACAGTGCGCACCCCAAAGCCTCTTCCAGCGCACGGATACGGTGGCTGACCGCGGTAGCGCTCACCGATAACGATTCGGCCGCCGCTTTGAAACTGCCCGAGCGGGCGGCAGCCTCGAACACATAAAGTGCATCGAGCGAAGGTAGGATTCTTGCCATAACAAAAGATGAGTATAAGTTATTTATCGCTTGAGAATATATCGTTTGTTTGCTTGTTTGGCAAACCGGATAATAACCAAACAAACAAGTTATATTCATCTGAAAGGATTCATTATGACCACCCTGCTCCATCTTGATGCCAGCGCCCGCAGCGGCCTTTCCGGCACCGACGCACACGGCTCGCACACCCGCCGCCTGAGCGCGCGTTTTGTTCAACAATGGCTGCAACACCGCCCCGACACCCGCGTGATTTACCGCGATGTCGGCCAAAACCCGCCTTCACCCGTTTGCGGCGAATGGATACGCGCCGCATTCACGCCCGAAAGCCACCGCGATCAAACGATGCGCGAAGCTTTGCGCGAAAGCGATATGCTGGTTGATGAACTTTTAGCCGCTGATGTGATTGTGGCCGGGGTGCCGATGTATAACTTCGGCCCGCCCGCCCAGTTCAAAGCATGGATAGACAACATCGTGCGCGTGGGCCGCACTTTCGGCTTCGACCGCAACCGCTCCGGCGATCCTTACTGGCCGCTGCTGGCGGACATGGGCAAACGTGTGGTGCTGCTGAGCGCCCGCGGCGACTACGGTTACGACGGCGGCAAAATGTACGGCAAAAACCATGTCGAGCCTTCGGTATTCACCGCTTTAAGTTATTTGGGCATTACCGAACAGCACAGCATCGCCGTCGAATATGACGAATTTGCCGACGAGCGGCTGATGCAATCGTTGGCAGACGCCGAAGCGGCAACCGACCGTTTGGCGGCCTTATTGGCGGCAAAGGTTTGAAAACTTCGGGCGGATCATTACCTTTTGCAAAATTCATTGAGGCCGTCTGAAAACCCGTTTTGCCGGTTTTCAGACGGCCTGACACTTGGTTACCGCACCGTTATCTTTGCAGCTGCCTTCTGCCCAACTCGGTTAAATCCGCCTCGGTGGCACGGCCTTTGAAGGTGGTTTCGAAATCGTCGGCGGCGAAATCCGGCGGCGATTTGCCTTCCACAAACGCAGTCCACTGGCCGTCCAGATAGGCTTCGTTTTTCGGGCAGCGCGGCGCCACACCGATATACATCACATTGCTGTCGAATTCGCCGTTGTGCTCCGCTTCGACGGAATGCACCAGATCGCAATGCCAAAACACACAATCGCCGGCTTCCATATCGGGAATCGGGCATTCGGCTTCCAGCAAGAGGCCGTGCCATTGCTCGAAAACACCTAAGGCACGCTTGGGCTGCGCACCGCAAAAATCGTCTTCGGCCACATCGTCCTGCAAGGCGCGCAGCAAGATATACGCCATGCCGTTGGCCACCGGCACCAGTTTCAAGGTGCCGCCATGCGTGCGCTGCGGCGACAGCGAAGTCCAACCTTGGAAGGTGCGGAAAATCGAGGCATTGGCGGGCGATGGAATTTCGCGCACTTCGGTGCGGCCGTCACCGTCGAACGGGTCGTATTCGCGCCAATTGCCGTTGAACACGTTGCGGTAAACGTAGCGGAAATTTTCGTCCAGCCAGCGTTCGATGGTGCCGCTGTCCACATGGGGCGACAGGCCCAGCGGTTTGGAACGCGGCGGGCGGCGGCGCACGCGGTCGGCATAGGAAATAATGTTGTTCGGATCGAAATGCTGTTTGCCGCCGGATTCTGTTTTCCATAAGCCGTTAAGAAAACATTGCACTTTCTTCATGCGTTCGTCCTGCCGCGCCAACACTTGCGGTTTGCTCCAATAAACGCCGTAAATCTGCGGCTTGCCTTCGTTAAGCGTACCAAAATAGTTATCTTCGGCGGCGTTTTTCAGCGCTTCTTCAAAATTATTGCCGTCGAGGTATTCGCCGATGTCGCGGTTCCATTGCTCGGTGGCGGCACGGTCGAACACGCCGTGCACAATCACGCAGCCGCGCTTGCGGATATCGGCGATTTGTTCGGCGGTGATGTTACCGTTAACGATGTCGTCGGCCTGAAGCTGGGGAATCGGGTTGCCGCCCGAGGCCCGTATGGCTTTGATTTCCTCCACTTGCGCGCGGATATCGGCTTCCACTTCGTCGAACACCCGTTTGTAATCGGGCAATGCGGCTTTCAATTGCTGTTTGGTTGCTTTAATGGTTGCGCCTACGTCGGCGGGCATTTCCATATGTGCCATTTTATTTCTCCTTTATATGCTGGTTTTCGGTTTGCGTTATATGCGCATCGCACACGGCTTCAGATTACCGAAAAAGGCCGTCTGAAAAAATAGGCCTGTCTGAAAAACCGCTTAAAATTCGACATGGTCAAACTTTATGAGACCTTTGCAAAACCCACAGATGTGGATGCAGTTCAAGGCGTAGCAGCGCAGCGAGCGCAGACATAACATAGAGTTAGGCAAGCGAGCGAGCAGTACCCTAAAGGGCATAAACACACAACGCAGAAATGCGCCGCAGATGGGGGTTTTGCAAAGGTCTCTTATGTTTTCAGACAGGCCTATTTTTCAGACGGCCAAATCCCTAGCTGTTCGGATTTTATTGGAACGCCGCCACCCAGCGCATGGCCTCTTCCGCCAAAGCCACCAAGCGCTTTTGAGGTAGGTTTTCCGCCGGCCCGGCCACCGAAACGCCCGCCACCGTTCTGCCGTTGCGCCGCAAGGGAAGCGCAAATGCGTTCAGCCCTGCTTCCGCCACTTCCAAATCCAAGGCATAGCCGCATGCCGATATTTGCTGTAATTCCGCGCCGATTTCCGGCGGCAGTTTTTCCGCCCTTCTCAGGCTGCGCGCCATTTCGGGGATATTGGCCAGAAAAACCTTGCCCATGGCCGAAGTGGTCAGGCCCTCCCGCCGTCCGCGCGGGCTGACGCCTTTAAAATAATCGCCGCTGCCCAAGAAATCGATATACAGATAACCGCGGGTGCCGCAGGGCACGGCCAAATAAACGTTTTCGCCGCTGCTATGGTGCAGTTTTTCAACCAAAGCACGAAAATGCAAACGCAGCTTTTCGTCTTCGTCCGACAAAAACTGGGCGATTTCGCGCAAACGCAGCCCCAATACATAATATTTGCCTTCCCGCCCGATGTAGCCGAGGGCACAAAGCGTGTTCAGCAAACCGTGCAGCGTGGTTTTGTTCACCCCCGATTGTTCGGCCAAATCATTCAGGCGCACGCGCCCGCCCGCTGCCGCCACTTGTTCCAACAGATACATCGCCCGTTCGACCGATTGGATATTGCGCGTTTCGTTTACCATTTTCTGTCTCTTGCAAAAACTTATCCGGCATAGCCGACCGTATTGTCCGCCCCCACCGATTTGATTATAGTGGCTTAAATTCAAAAAACCTTTTTTCCCGGGAGAAACCGCCATGCTCGCCTTAATCGCTACCGGCCTGATACCGCTGATTTTGTGCATCATCAGCGGCATTTTGCTCAACCGCTACCGGTTTATCCCCCACGAAACATGGCTTTCCATCGACAAGCTGAATTATTATTTTCTGTTTCCCGCGCTGCTGTTTTCCAGCCTATCCGGCGCCGATATCGGGCTGGGCGTGTTTGAAAGCAGCCTGTTCGCCGCACTCGCCGTTGTCAGCCTATTGTTTGCGTTGGTTTATCTGTGCAAATTTCTTTTTAAAATCAATGAAAAAAATTTAGGCGTGTATGTTCAGAGCCTGATCCGCTTCAACACCTACATCGGTTTGGCCTTGAGCGTGGCAGTATTTCAAGAGCAGGGGCTGGCGCTGTTTTCGCTGATTATCGCGTTTTCGATTCCGCTGATTAACGTATTTTCGGTGTTGTCGCTCAGCCATCACCAACACGTTTCCGTCCGGATCATGGTGCTGAACATCATCAAAAACCCGCTGATTATCAGCTGCGTGGTGGCGCTGGCGTTTAACCTGCTGTCGCTGCCGCTTTGGCAGGGGCTGAAAGACTTTATCAAACTGTTGGCATCGGCCAGTTTGCCGCTGGGTTTGCTGTGTATCGGTGCCGGTCTGACTTTTATGGCCGATAAGAAAGACTATGCCCTAATCACCGCCAACAGCCTGCTGCGCCTGATTGCCGCGCCGGCTGCGGCTTATCTGCTGTGCACGCTCGCCGGCCTGGGCGGTTTGGAGCGCCAGATTATCACGCTGTTTTTCGCCCTGCCCACCGCACCGAGCGCTTATGCGCTCACCAAAATGCTCGGCGGCAACCACGCTTTGATGGCCAGCATCATCAGCCTGCAAACCCTGCTGGCCATGATAACGCTGCCGGTGGTGTTGTGGCTGATTATTTGAGTAAAAAGCAAGGCACATCAGCATATTAATATTGACACAACAAGGCCGTCTGAAAAACAGGTTTTCAGACGGCCTTGATAATAACGGCTGCTTACCGCTTACGCTTGCCCATCTTCACCGGCAATATCTTCGGCGGCAGATTCGGCTTCGGCGTTTTCACTCTCGTTTTCCACGCCTTCGCCTTCTGCCAGCACGTCTTCGTCTTCTTCCGGTTCGGCAATCCGCTCCAGGCTCACTAAGGTTTCGCCTTCATCGAGGTTGATCAGGCGCACGCCTTGGGCGGCGCGGCCGGTTTCGCGGATTTGCTCGACTTTGGTGCGGATTAACACGCCGCCGCTGGTAATCAGCATCAAATCGTCGCTTTCGTTAACCAAAGTTGCGGCCACCAATTCGCCGTTGCGC
>JBHALY010000226.1:0-8521 GCA_041827905.1 Neisseria dentiae | reverse complement strand
TATCTGGTGGCCGAGGCCGACGAATCCGACGCTTCGTTTCTGCACCTCACGCCCATTATGTCGGTGGTAACCAATATCGACACCGACCATATGGACACCTACGACCACAGCGTCGAAAAACTGCATCAGGCGTTCGTGTCGTTTATCCACCGTATGCCGTTTTACGGCAAAGCGTTTTTATGCACCGACAGCGAACACGTACGCGCCATCGTGCCGCGCATCAGCAAGCCTTACGCCACTTACGGCTTGGACGAAAGCGCCGATATTTACGCCACCGAGCTTCAGGCCGAAGGCGACAAAATGCGTTTTACCGTTCATGTGAAGCAGGAAGGCATCAAGCCCTTTGAAGTGGTGCTGAATATGCCCGGCCGCCACAACGTGCTCAATGCGCTGGCCGCCATCGGCGTAGCGCTCGAAGTGGGCGCATCGGTGGAAGCCATCCAACAGGGCCTGCTGGGCTTTGCCGGCGTCGGCCGCCGTTTCCAGAAATACGGCGACATCGCCCTGCCCGGTGGCGGCAAGGCCACGTTGATCGACGATTACGGCCACCACCCCGTAGAAATGGCTGCCACGCTGGCCGCCGCACGGGGCGCGTATCCCGACAAACGTTTGGTATTGGCCTTCCAGCCGCACCGCTACACCCGCACCCGCGATTTGTTTGAAGACTTCGTGAGCGTGTTGAGCACCGTCGACTCGCTGGTGTTGACTGAAGTATATGCCGCCGGCGAAGAGCCGATTGTGGCCGCCGATGCCCGCGCGCTGGCGCGTGCCGTGCGCGTGTTGGGCAAGCTCGAACCGATTTACTGCGAAGATGTGAACGCCCTGCCCGACACCCTGCTGAACGTATTGCAAGACGGCGACGTGGTGCTGACCATGGGCGCCGGCAGCATCAACAAAACCCCGCAGGCGCTGGCCGGAAGCGCAAGCTGAACGGCAGGGCAGGGCAGGGCGGTTATGCCGCTCTTTGAAAAATAATAAAACACAGGGGTTGTTGATTGTTTTAGCCGATCAATAAACAGGCCGTCTGAAAAAAGAAAGAAACCGTAAATATGCAAGATTTTGGCAAAGTTGCCGTATTGATGGGCGGATTTTCCAGCGAGCGCGAAGTGTCGCTCGACAGCGGAGCCGCCATTGTCGCCGCCCTGCAAAGCAAGGGTATAGACGCACACCCGTTCGACCCGAAAGAAACCCCTTTGCACGAGCTGAAAGCCCGGGGCTTTCAGACGGCCTTTAATATTCTGCACGGCACTTACGGCGAAGACGGTACCGTGCAGGGCGCACTCGAACTTTTGGGCATCCCTTACACCGGCAGCGGCGTGATGGCCTCGGCCGTGGGCATGGACAAATACCGCTGCAAACTGATTTGGCAGGCGCTGGGGCTGCCCGTGCCCGAATTCGCCGTATTGCGCGAAGACAGCGATTTCGATGCCGTCGAGCGCGGACTGGGTTTGCCGATGTTTGTAAAGCCCGCCGCAGAAGGCAGCAGCGTGGGCGTGGTAAAAGTGAAAGAAGCAGGCCGTCTGAAAGAAGTGTATAACAGCCTCAAACACCTGCACGGCGAAATCATCGCCGAACGCTTTATCGGCGGCGGCGAATATTCCTGCCCCGTGATTAACGGCGAAGGCTATCCCGCCATCCGCATCATTCCCGCCACCGAATTTTACGATTACGAAGCCAAATACACCCGCGACGACACCGTTTACCAGTGCCCCGCCGATTTAAGCGAAGCCGACGAAGCCCTGATGCGCTCGCTGTCGGTGCGCGCCGCACAGGCAATCGGCGCAGAAGGCGTGTCGCGCGTGGACTTTTTAAAAGACACCGACGGCAAGCTGTATCTGCTTGAAATCAATACCTTGCCCGGTATGACCAGCCACAGCCTGGTGCCGAAGTCCGCCGCCCAAACCGGCTTGAGCTTCGCCGATTTATGTGTTGAAATTCTGAAAACCGCTCATGTGGGATAATGCAGGCGCCTTGAAGCGCGTAACCCGTTGGCTGATGATCCTGGTAGTGCTGATACTGCTGGGAGCATTGGCCGTTTGGGTTTACAATTCGCCGTATTTTCCGGTGAAACAAGTCAAAATCGAAGGCGAAATTCAGCGCACCGGCGGCAAACAGCTGCAAGCCGTGGCGCAAAAATATATACGCGGCAACATCTTTCGCGCCGATTTGAACGGCGCGCAGGAAGCGTTCGCCAAGCTGCCGTGGGTTGATAAAGTAACCGTGCGCCGCCGCCTGCCCGATACCGTCGAAATCGACCTCGTCGAGCGCATCCCCGTGGCGCGCTGGAAAGAATCCGGCCTGATCGACAGCAACGGCAACCTTTTCAACGCCGCCACCGACGAAAAATTCCCTGTTTTTTCAGGTGAACCCGGCACCGGCAAGATTATGGTGAAGCATTTCAACGAATTTAACGCCATCTTAAAACCCTTGGGTTTGGCGGTCGCCGAACTCGAATACTCCCCGCGCTCGGCTTGGACGGTAGGGCTGGATAACGGCATTTCCGTGCGCTTGGGGCGCGAAAACGAAACCAAACGCCTGCAACGCTTCGCCGAAATGTGGCCGGGCATTTTGCAGGCGCAGCAAGGCAATCTGGCCTATGTGGATATGCGCTACCGCGACGGATTCGCCGTGCGCTACCACGACAAACAGCAAGAACCGCAGGCAGACACGCCGTCTGAAAACAGCGCATCCGGCGTCGAAGCACAAAACCGACAGTAATCAGCAAACGAATGGGACATCATGGTAAAAGGCAAATACATCAGTGCATTGGATATCGGCACTTCTAAAGTTATCGCATTAATCGGCGAAGTGCACGAAGACAACGAAATCCATATTATCGGTTTGGGGCAGGCACCTTCGCGCGGCCTCAAAGCCGGTATGGTAACCAATATCGATGCCACCGCCCAAGCCATCAAGCAGGCCATGGAAGAAGCGGAACGCATGGCCGACTGCAAGGTCGACAGCGTAACCACCGGCATCGCCGGCAACCACATCCGCAGCCTCAATTCGCAAGGCGTAGTGAAAATCAAAGACGGCGAAGTTTCCCAGGCCGACATCGACCGCGCCATCGAAACCGCCAAAGCCGTCAATATCCCGCCCGACCACAATATTCTGCACACCGTAGTGCAGGAATACATCATCGACAACCAGCCAGGCGTTAAAGAACCCATCGGCATGAGCGGCGTGCGCCTGGATACCCGCGTGCACATCATCACCGGCGCGATTACCGCCCTGCAAAACATTCAAAAATGCGTCAACCGCTGCGGCCTGCATATGGAGCAGATTATGCTGCAACCGCTGGCGAGCGGGCAGGCCGTCTTAACCGAAGACGAAAAAGATTTGGGCGTTTGCGTAATCGACATCGGCGGCGGCACCACCGACATCGCCGTTTACACCAACGGCGCCATCCGCCATACCGCCGTGATTCCGGTTGCCGGCGATTTGATTACCAAAGATTTGGCGCAAGCCCTGCGCACGCCGCACAACGCCGCCGAATACATCAAAATCAACCACGGCGTCGCCATCGCCACTATGGACGGCTTGGACGAAATGATCGAAGTGCCCAGCGTGGGCGACCGCCAGCCGCGCCAGATTTCCCGCCGTGTTTTGGCCAGCGTTATCGGCCCGCGCGTCGAAGAAATTTTAGAGCTTACCCTCAACGAACTGCGCCGCAGCGGCTTCCCCGAAGAAGTGCTCACTTCGGGCGTGGTGCTTACCGGCGGCGCATCGCTGCTCACCGGCATCGTCGATTTGGCCGAAGACGTGTTCAACCTGCCCGCCCGCATCGGCGTGCCGCACGAAATGGGTGGCGTTTCCGAGCGTATCCGCAACCCCCGCTACGCCACGGCCATCGGCCTTTTGCAGGCTGCGCGCGGCGAAGTTTCGGGAGCGCCGGTAACCGGCGCGGTCGCCATCAGAGAACCGAAAGAAAACTGGCTGGTCCGGCTGAAAGAATGGCTGAAAAATAATTTTTAAAATTCTCGTAAAAATGTAAGAAGAATTTTGCCAGCGGGGCAAGGCTTCTTATATAATAGCGCCAACTTTCGAAGTTATTTAGCCGTCATTTATTTACCCGTCCTGACGCAGGGCGCAGAGGAGCATTTTATGGAATTGGTTTACGACGTAGTAGAAGCCGCCGCAAGCCCTGCGGTTATCAAAGTTATCGGTATCGGCGGCGGCGGTTGCAATGCCATTAACAATATGATTTTAAACACCGTTCAAGGTGTAGAATTTATCAGCGCCAACACTGATGCGCAATCTTTGGGCAGAAGCAACGCCGCCAAACGCATCCAGTTGGGCACCAATCTGACCCGCGGTTTGGGTGCGGGTGCCAACCCCGAAATCGGCCGTGCAGCGGCACAAGAAGACCGTGAAGCCATTGCCGATGCTATCCGCGGCGCCAATATGCTGTTCATCACCACCGGCATGGGCGGCGGCACCGGTACCGGCGCGGCCCCTGTTGTTGCAGAAATCGCAAAAGAACAAGGCATCTTGACCGTTGCCGTGGTTACCCGCCCGTTCGGTCACGAAGGCAAACGCGTACACATCGCCCAAGAAGGCATGGACCATCTGAAAAGCCAGGTGGATTCCCTGATTGTTATCCCGAACGACAAACTGATGACCGCACTAGGTGAAGACATCACCGTGCGCGAAGCATTCCGCGCCGCCGACAATGTGTTGCGCGATGCCGTTGCCGGTATTTCCGAAGTGGTTACCCGCCCCGGTTTCATCAACTTGGACTTCGCCGACGTGAAAAACGTGATGAGCATCATGGGCATGGCCATGATGGGTTCGGGCTTTGCTCAAGGCATCGACCGTGCCCGCTTGGCAACCGAGCAAGCCATTTCCAGCCCGCTGCTGGACGACGTAACCTTAGACGGCGCGCGCGGTGTTTTGGTGAACATCACCACCGCTCCCGGCTGCCTGAAAATGTCGGAATACCGCGAAATCATGAAAGTGGTGGACGAATACGCCCATCCCGATGCCGAGCGTAAATACGGTACCGCCGAAGACGAAGGCATGGAAGAAGATGCGATCCGCGTAACCATCATTGCCACCGGCTTGAAAGAAAACACCGCTGCCGCTTCAAACAACCTGCGCATGGTGAAAACCCAACAGGCCACCGGCACCGACGACGGTTTCGGCAATATCGACGGTTTGATCCGTTCAGGCCGCAGCACCCGCAGCATGAATCTGACCGCTTCCGATTTCGCCAACCAATCTGTGTTGGACGATTTTGAAATCCCCGCCATTCTGCGCCGCCAAGCCGACTAACCGTTATCGGTTTGATACTTGAAAAGGCCGTCTGAAAACCGAAACAGGTTTTCAGACGGCCTTTTGATTTTTATTAAAGTAATTGCTCTTGTCGACTGAACTTAATGCACTAACGGTAAGTCAAAGTAATATTCACCACCAATACCGTTATATCTGAGGGAGCAAAATATGCGTTTGCAAATATTGGCTGTATTCACTTTAACCGCATTAACCGGCCTGGCTGCCTGCCAAAAAGAAGAAACACCCGCTGCGCCTGCGCAGCAGACGCAGCAGCAGGCTCCGGCGCAAGCCGAACCGGCTGCGCAAGCACCGCAGCAAACGGCTGCACCCACTTCGGGCGAGAGCCTGATCCGCGAGCCGGTTGCCGCGCCAAGCCAACCCACGCAGGCGATTCAAACTAAAATGGTAGGCCGAGACACGCTGCACCTAACAAAAGCCAAAGTGGTCGGCCAGATTCTTAATGTGGAGTTTGTTACCGTTCCTCCCAAAGACCCGGACGGCAAATATGGCAGCTTTGATGCGCTTAGCGGTGGCACCACAATTAGACTCGCCAATTTCCAGTATATCGATGAAGCCACCAGCAAGAAAGTTACTTTATTGCAGGATGATAACGGCAAATATATGGCTGACCCGGTGGGATCCAACCCTGACTACATCTACATATTCTCTGCTGAAAGACGGCCGGTTACGATTTCATTGAAATTCCCTGCTCCACCAGAAACCTCAAAAACCATCACGATTGATTTTCCCAGCGCGGGTTCGTTCGAATCCGTTCCCGTGAGCCGTTAAGTTTTCGGATACGGTTTTTCAGACGGCCTATCAATCAAGATCAGGCCGTCTGAAAACCGTTTTGCCGAAAAACTTAAAAAAACAGCCATATCCGTACATACTTGGGTCTGAATCCGAATATGCCGGAGCTGCGGCTGATATTAGGTAAATCCGACTTCAATTTTTAAAGAGCAATCCGATGAACGCCACAACCGCACTTTCTCTTTTGGCCGCCGTTGCCTTATGCGCCTGCAACCCGCAATCTTCAGGCAGCCAAGCACCTGCCGCGCCTGCGCAATCCGCACCGGTTCAACAAGCCCAACCTGCATCCGCCGCTGTGCAGAAGGCGGAGCCGCAACCTGCCCCCGCACAAACAGCTTCTGCACCGGCGTCTACGGTGTCGGCACAAGGCAGCAATCTGTCGGCAACCGGCAGCAGCCTGAGTGCGCAGCAAACGGGGTTCAATATCGAAATCAATCTGGCTTCCGATGTGTTGTTCGATTTCGATAAGGCAGATTTGAAGCCCGAAGCCGATGCCGAGCTGCAAAAAGCCGCCGAAGTGATACGCGAAAAGGGTAAAGGGCTGATTCTGATTACCGGCCACACCGATAGCAAGGGCAGTGATGCCTACAATAAAAAGCTCTCGCTGGCGCGTGCAGAGGCCGTGAAGCAATGGTTTGAAAAACACGGCCTGCATTATGATTACCAAACCGACGGCAAAGGCGCGGCCGATCCGATTGCGCCGAACACCCTTGAAGACGGCAGCGACAACCCCGAAGGCCGCGCCAAAAACCGCCGTGTGGAAATCGTGATCAACAAAACCAAGCAGTTGGGCGAATAAGCGGCTTCCATAGGGTGAGGCTTTTGCAAAAATACCTTCAGGCCGTCTGAAAAATATTTTTCAGACGGCCTTAAAATCTTTTCCAACACTTCAAACGTTGCCTGAAAAGGTTCCGGCTCTTCCGTTCTGCAATTTTCAGGCGAAACATTGTCTAAATAAGATTATGAATGGCGGTTATACCACTATTTTGGGTATAAACTTCCAATGCGCTTGCAAACCCGCCCATAATCCTGCTTTTCCCGCCACCTGTTGCCGCTGCGGCAGGGCGGGCGGGGGAACATCGGTTAGAATAAGTCCGTTTTTTCCGTCGGAAACCGCCTTATGCCGTCTTCTTTAACCATCAACGGATTAACCCGTGTCATCGCCCATATCGGCTTCCCCACCCAAACCTTCAAATCGCCGATGATTTACAACCCTTATTTCGCCGATGCGGGCATCAATGCGGTGGTGGTGCCGTTTTCGTGTGAGGCGCACAATTATCCGGCGTTTTTGAAAGCCGTGTTCGGCAACACCAACACAGCCGGGGCGCTGATTACCATGCCGCATAAAGTGGCCACCGTGGGGTTAATCGACCGCATTGCGCCGGCGGCGGAAATCGCCGGTTCGTGCAACGCCGTGCGCTTGGGGGCGGACGGCAGGCTCGAAGGCGATATGTTCGACGGCGAAGGCTTTGTGCGCGGCATACGCCGCAAAGGCTTTGCGCCGCAGGGAAAATCGGCGCTGATTTTGGGCTGCGGCGGCGTGGGTTCGGCGATTGCGGCTTCGCTGGCGGCGGCGGGGGCGGCAAAGCTGGCGCTGTTCGACACGCGCGCGGAGTCGGCTGTGGCGTTGGCAGGCCGTCTGAACAAGCATTATCCGGCGCTGGCGGTGGAAACGGGCGGCAACGATGTGCGCGGCTTTGATTTGGTGGTGAATGCCACGCCGCTGGGTATGTATGACGGCGATCCGCTGCCTGCCGACGTGTCGCGCCTGTCGCCCGAAACGTTTGTGGGCGAAGTGGTGCTGCGCGAAGCCACGCCGTTTGTGCGTGCGGCGCAGCAGCGGGGCTGCACGGTGCAGCTGGGCACGGATATGCTGTTCGAGCAGATTCCGGCCTATCTGGAATATTTCGGCCTGCCTTCAACCACGCCCGAAAACCTGCGCCGTTTGGCACAATTGGATTGAACCCCCGTATCCCAACCAACCGTGCGGCGGCAGGCCGGGACCTTTGCAAAACCGCCATCTTCGGCGCATTTCTGCGTTATGCGCTGCCCGCTCGCTTGCCTGACTTTATGTTATGTCTGCGCTCGCTGCGCTGCTACGCCTTGAACTGCATCTACATCTGACGGTTTTGCAAAGGTTTCAGGCCGTCTGAAAACAACCCGACCAGAGTAACTGCTTATGACAACTACCAACGAAATCAATGTGCGCGAACTAATCGACCACCGCCCTGTGGGCGCTTATCAGAAGCTGGTGATTTTTTTATGTTTTCTGATTGTGGTGATGGACGGCTTCGATGTGGCCATTATGGGCTTTGTGGCGCCCTCGCTGAAAGAAGACTGGCAGTTGAGCAATAACGCGCTGGCGCCCGTGTTGAGTGCCGCGCTGGCGGGTTTGGCGGTGGGGGCGATGATTACCGGCCCGCTGGCCGACAAATTC
>JBHALY010000225.1:0-3807 GCA_041827905.1 Neisseria dentiae | reverse complement strand
GTTACCGCCGTGAAAGGGCGATGTCCTAACCGCTAGACGATGGGCGCGGATAAATAAACTGTGGCGCACCCGGAGCGATTCGAACGCCCGACCCTCTGGTTCGTAGCCAGATACTCTATCCAACTGAGCTACGGGTGCGTGAAAGATGCGTATTATAGGAATCGCGGTTTATGCTGTCAAGCGGCGGGCGGCGAAAAAGTGTAGAATAGCGGCCTGTTATTTGAATTTAATCGGAAATATGATGGCGCAAGCCTCTAATCGTTGGCCGCTGCTGGCGGCGTGTTTCGGCCGTTTGGGCGTGCCGGTGGCCGTGGTGGATATTGAATCAACGGGCGGCAATCTGTTTGATGACCGCATTACCGAGGTGGCGTTGCTGCGCTTTGAAAACGGCAGGGCAGAGCGGCACGAATGGCTGGTGAATCCGCAGCAGCCGCTTTCGTCGTTCATCACCCGTTTAACCGGCATCAGCAACGAGATGGTGGCCGGTGCGCCGGTATTCGCCGAGTTGGCAGCCGAACTATTGCCGCTGTTGCGCGGTTCGCTGCTGGTGGCACACAACAGCCGTTTCGACTACACCTTTCTGCGCCACGAATTCCGGCGTGCGGGCGTGGATTTCGCCGCGCCGGCTTTGTGCAGCGTGCAATTGTCGCGCCGCCTGTATCCGCAGTTTCACAAGCATAATCTCGACAGCATCATCGAGCGTTTCGGCATTCGGGCGGAAAACCGCCACCGTGCGATGACCGATGTGTTGGCGTTGGCCGATTTTTTGGAAGCCAGCTTGGCTGAGAAGGGCGGCGAATGGGAAAACCACTGCCGCGCGCTGATGAACCCGAAGCTGCCGCCGTCTTGGTTGAAGGCGGATTTGGCGGAGCAGGTTTATGCGCTGCCCGATACGCCGGGCGTGTCGGTTTGGCTCGACGGCAGGGGGCGTGCACTGGATATCCGTATGCACGAAAAGGCGTTTGCCGAAGTGGCGGCGATGCTGCATCTTAAAAAGAACCAGCCGTTTGTGTTGGAAACCGGCAGCCTGCGTTTTGTACCGGCGCTGGGGGCGCTCCATGCGCTGTGGCTGAAAGCGCAACTGGCGCAGCAATACAGCATCAGGCCGTCTGAAAGCGCCAACCGTTATTTAACGGTTCAGTTTGCACCCGACGAACGGGCGCGTTTGCAGGCGCGGGTGGTGCCGCTGGCGGAAGGCAGCAGGCGGCAGCCGCCCAACGGTTTGTTTGTGCATAAAAAAGCCGCCAAGCGTGCATTGGCGGAATGGGCGCAGGCGCACGGGTTATGTCCGTCGTCGCTCGATATTCTGCCGCAAACCCATGCCAAAGGCGTGCCGTGTCCTGTGCGGGAAGTGGGGCGTTGCGACGGCGGCTGTGCCACGGCAGAGGGCATCGAAGTGCAAAACAGCCGTATCTCTTCGCTGGCGCACAATCTGCCGGTGGCGGATTGGGGCAGGGCGCGCAAAATCGAAATCGTGGAAAGCGATTATCTGTCGGGGCGGTCGGTGGTGTTGCATTGCGAAGGCGGTGCGCTGGCGCTGCCCGACGGGCAATGGTATTTCGACGAAACCCTGCCGCCGCTGTTGAAAGCCAAATTTAAGCAGGGCAAGGCGGCGGTGAGGGTGTTGGAGGCCGTCTGAAATAGATCGGCCGCTTTCAGACGGCCTTATCCGCACGATTGTTGCCCGATATCAAACGGGTGCGGCGCGCATCGGGGCAAACTGGCGGTTTTCGGCGGTTTGCCGGAACCCATTCAGAAAGAAACGCTATGCAAACTCCCAAAATCATCTTTTTCGACATCGACGACACGCTTTACCGCAAATACACCGACACACTGCGCCCGTCGGTGTTTGAAGCCATGAAGGCGTTGAAAGCGCGCGGTATTCTCACCGCCATCGCCACCGGCCGCCCGTATGCCGCGATACCCGCCAAAGTGCGCGCCGTGGTGGAAGAAGCGGGCATGGATCTGCTGCTCACCATCAACGGCCAGTTTATCCGCTACCGCGGCGAAGTGCTGCAAAAATGCCCGTTGGAAACCGCCAAAGTGGAGGCGGTGTGCGCCTATTTCGACCGCGAGGGTATTCCCTATGCGTTTGTGGCCGACCACACTATCGCCGTTTCCGAACCCGTGCCTATGGTGGAGGAGGCGATGGCGCATATTCTGCCCGAGCATCCGGTGGATAAGGAATTTTACCGCCGCAACGAAGTGTTTCAGATGCTCGGTTTTTACGCTGCCGACCGCGAAGCCGAAGTGGCGGCCGAGGCGGCGAAACACGGCTACAAAACCGTGCGCTGGCACGAATTGGCGGTGGATATGCTCGATGCGCAAGGCTCGAAAGCGCGCGGTATCCGCACGGCGGTGGCCGAACTGGGCATCGATATGCAGGATGTGATGGCTTTCGGCGACGGTTTGAACGATATCGAGATGATGAAGGCCGTGGGTTTCGGCGTGGCGATGGGCAACGGCCATCCCGATTTGAAAGCTGTGGCGGATTATATCTGCCCGACGGTAGAGGAAGACGGTGTATATAACGGATTGAAAGCGCTGGGTATTATCTGAGCAATTGCCCGCTGCGGGTGTTTGAAAAAACGCTAAGGGTTTGGCAAAGGTGAGGCCGTCTGAAACCGTATTTTCAGACGGCCTTATTTTTGCCAATATCTATAAAACTCATTGAGGCCGTCTGAAATGTTTGATTTCGTCATTATCGGGCTTGCCATCCGTTGATTTTACCCGCCGGGCGGTTGCGGTTCGGTTCGGATATGGGAAAATGTCCGCCACACACAAGCCAAATTAAGGGAAGGTATCATGGATATTCTCTCGCGCCTGCAAAACCTGCCTGTGGGCAGGTTTCACTATAAGTTGTTGGTATTAATCGGTTTGGGCTGGCTGTTTGATGCCATGGACACCGGCATGGTGTCGTTTGTGTTGGCCACTTTGGGCGAAGAGTGGCAACTGTCGCCCGCCGGGTTGGGCTGGATTGTCAGCACCGGTTTTATCGGCATGGCGCTGGGGGCGGTGTTGAGCGGCAGGATGGCCGACCGCATCGGGCGCAAAAATGTGTTTGCCGGCACCATGCTGCTGTATAGCGTGGCAACGGGTTTGTGCGCGCTGTCGTGGGATTTGGCCAGCCTGCTGTTTTTCCGCTTTTGGGTGGGGTTCGGCTTGGGCGGGCAGCTTCCCGTGGCGGTGTCGCTGGTGAGCGAATATGCGCCGCCGAAAGTGCGCGGGCGGTTTATCGTGCTGCTGGAGAGTTTTTGGGGGCTGGGCTGGCTGGCGGCGGCGCTGGTGTCGTATTTTTTCATTCCGCAATACGGCTGGCACAGTGCGTTTTTAATCGGCGCGCTGCCGGTGTTTTATGCATTTTATGTGTGGAAAAAGCTGCCCGAGTCGGTGCCTTATCTGATTCATAAAGGCAGGGTGCGGGAAGCCCATGAGATCGTGTGCGCTTTAGAGCGCGAAGCGGGGCTGCCGGTGGTTCAGACGGCCGAAGTGGCGGGCGCGGAAACCCGCGAAAACGTGCGTTTCGCGCAGCTCTGGCAGCCGCTGTTTGCCCGGCGCACGCTGATGCTGTGGCTGATTTGGTTCGGCATCGTATTTTCGTATTACGGCATTTTCACCTGGCTGCCCAAGTTGTTGGTGGAGCAGGGCTATACGGTGGTGAAAACCTTTGAGTATGTGTTGGTGATGATTCTGGCGCAGCTGCCCGGCTATTTCGCCGCCGCCGTGCTGGTGGAAAAAATCGGCCGCAAAGCCACGCTGGCGGGCTTTCTGTTTGCCTGCGCGGTGTGCGCCTATTTCTTCGGCCAC
>JBHALY010000224.1:0-8886 GCA_041827905.1 Neisseria dentiae | reverse complement strand
CCGTTTTTACGGCCGTATTTGATTAGAGTGTTTTGGTGGCAAAACGGGCATTTTTTATATTCATTGGCAAAAAATCGCTGAAAGCCTTGTATGGTAATGCTTGCAGCGATTTTTACCAACCCAAATGTCCATTAACCCGCAAATGTTGTTCGGCAGTTTCCATAATCGACGCCACCATAGCCTGAAAGCCGACGAATTGCTCGTCTTGCAGGCTGGTTACGGATGCGGATTCGGTTTGAATGGGAATGGTGTCCGCCGTGCCTTCCAACAGGCGCGCGGGTTGCAGTTTTTCGCAGCCCAAACCGACCACCATGATTTCTCCGCCGAAATTGGGGTTGAGCGCGATATTGTGGATGGTGCGGATCGGCACAACCGCCGCCGGCGCGTTAATGGCCACGCCGCAACCGTATAGATGGTTCAAACCGACCACGCCGTCAACATTGGGGTATTTGGGCAATAGTTTTTGCTCAATCAGTTTGACCACATAATCCACCACCCCGGCCACACAATGCACGCTGGTGGTGATGCCGAGCAGGTTTCTCGTGCCGACGCTGCCGTCTTTGTTGCGGTAGCCCTCGAAAGTGAACCCCGTGAGCGGCTCCAGTTCGGGCGCGGGGCGGGTGGCAAGCGGCAGCGTTTCCAACGGCGGCGCTTCGGGCAGCTCCACTTTGGATTCGTCTATCCACGCACCGCGCGCGATGTCTTCAACCGCATAGCCGATGATTTCGCCGTAACGTACGATTTTTCTGCCTTTGGCGATGTCGGCGAGCGCCACTTTATGCCCTTGCGGAACGTGTTCGGTTAAGGTTAAACCGTCCGGCAAAACCGAGCCGGCAGGCAGGCCGTTACTGTTGACGATAATGGCGACATTGTCGTCATCGTGCACTTTGATGTATAGGGGGGAAGTCATGATTTGTGCCTTTGGATTTTTGGTTGCTATGGTTTCAGACGGCCTGAAAAGCAGCCTGCCTGAAACGGGTATTTTGGTTTGATGGTGATGACGACTATAAAGCAAAACGCCGTTTCATTCATTGTGCAAACCAACGAAAAAATACCGCTTTAAAAGCGGTGTTTTTGTTCAGGGAAACAAATTCTGAATTTTATGCCAAACCCATCGAGGCCGTCTGAAAGCATTCACACCGTCATATGAATCGCGATATAAAGCAGAAAACGGTCATCGGTGCGCATCAAATCCAAACGGGTTAATTCGGCGATTTTGTTCAGGCGGTATTCCAAGGTGTTGCGGTGGATGTGCAATGCCTGTGCGGTGGCGCCGGTTTGCATATTGTGTTCAAACCACGCGGTTAAGGTTTTGCGCAACAAACCGTTTTTGTCGGCGCGCGCCAATTGGTGGAAAATGCGCGACAGCTCTTCTTTCTGCCAGCCGTCTTTCAGTTGGTTCAGCAAAACCGGCAGCATCAAATCCTGATAATTGAACACGCGCTGTTTGGAAAAACGTGTTTTGCCGATGGACAGCGTGGTTTTGGCGGTGTGGTACGACAAGGAAATATTGTTTTTGCTGTCGGGGAAATAATTGCCCAGCGCAATGCGCACATGCAGTTTGGACGCTTCGTCCATGCGCGAAAGCAGCACCTTGATGCGCTCCATGTGGTCGGCCACATCCCAGCGCCCGCGCGTGAGTGCGGGTTTTAAAATCACCAGTTCGGTGAGCGACAAAATCGCCACCAGATTGTCGCGTTCGGGGTTTTTCAACAAAATCTGTATGTTTTGCAGCTCTTGGCGCACTTCTTCCACGCTCAGGTTGTGTTCGTCGATCTCGATAATGCACACCACACGCGGCATATTCAAATCCACCCCCAAACGCAAAGCCCATTCCTGCTGGCTGGGCGAAATCTCGTCGGAGTGGATCAAATCCAAAATCAATTCTTCTTTCAGCCGCTCGTTTTGGGCGATGATGCCGAACAATTGCGCCTGCTCCAGCATCATTTCCGCGGTCATGCACACCAGTTTGCCAAACTCGTTCAACTGCGCGGGGTCGCCCGTTAAGCCGATCACGCCGACGATTTTGTCGTTCAAACGCAGGGGGAAATTGATGCCCGGCTTCACCCCCATCATGTCGTATACTTTTTGTTCGTGAATCGGCACCACGCGGTTTTGCGACAACGCCAACAGCGCGCCGTCGTGGATTTCGCCGATGCGGCTGGTGTCGCCGCTGGCAATAATCTCGCCTTTTTCGTTCATAATATTGATGTTGCAGTCGATAATGGCCATGGTGCGTTCAACGATTCGCTGCGCCAAATCGTGATTGAAAGCAAAGAAAGACATAATGGGGTTTCCTGTTTGAAAGGGTTTCGGGCCGTCTGAAAGCAGGATTGGGGATATTTGATAAAAATCCGTTATAAATTGTATGAAATTTCAGGCGGAGGCACAAAGACTTTACAGCCTGCAAAAACGATAATTTCAGCCGTTCAAAATGGTTTTCAGGCCGTCTGAAAACAGCCGCCTCTTTTCAGACGGCCTGAAAACCCGAAAATCAGAAAGAAGGATAAATCATGAAAATCGTGATTGCCCCCGATTCGTTTAAAGAGAGTTTAAGCGCAATGGAAGTGGCGAGCGCCATCGAAGCAGGTTTGAAAACCGTTTTCCCGCACGCGCAATACGTCAAAATCCCGATGGCCGACGGCGGCGAAGGCACCGTCCAATCGCTGATTGATGCCACGCAGGGTAAACTCGTTCACACCGAAGCAACCGCTCCGCTCGGCAACCGCGTGGCGGCGTTTTTCGGCGTGTCGGGCGACGGGCAGACTGCCATTATCGAAATGGCGGCTGCCTCGGGCTTGCATTTGGTGGCGAGAGAAAAAAGAAATCCTTTAACCACAACTTCTTACGGCACGGGCGAATTGATTCGGGCCGCCTTGGATTCGGGCGTGAACAAAATCATTTTGGGCATCGGCGGCAGCGCAACCAATGACGGCGGCGCCGGTATGTTGCAGGCCTTGGGCGTGCGTTTTTTCGATCAGGCCGGCAGTTTGATTGCAGCGGGGGCGGCAGGCGGCGATTTGGCCGATATTGCACGGGCGGATTTTTCAGCATTAGACGAACGTTTGCATCATGTGGCGCTTGAAGTGGCGTGCGATGTGGACAATCCTTTGTGCGGCGAACACGGCGCGTCTGCCGTTTTCGGGCCGCAAAAAGGCGCAACACCTGAAATGATTGCCACTTTAGATAACAACCTGCAACATTATGCCGATATTATCCGCCGCGATTTGAACATCGACATCGCCACGCCGGCAGGAGCGGGCGCGGCCGGCGGCATGGGCGGCGGTTTGTTAACTTTGCCAAATGCACAATTAAAAGCCGGAGTGCAGATTGTGATCGACACCGTGAAACTGGCCGAACAGGTGCGCGATGCCGATTGGGTGATTACGGGAGAAGGGCGGATGGACGCCCAAAGTATCGCCGGCAAAACGCCGATCGGCGTGGCACGCACCGCCAAGCGGTTTCACAAACCCGTAATTGCGATTGTCGGCAGCCTGCGTGAAGATTATGAGGTGGTGTACGAACACGGTATCGACGCGGTGTTTCCGATTATCCGCCAGATTGCCACGCTGCCCGAAACCTTGGCGGGCGGATACGCTAATCTGGTTTCCACCGCACAAAATATCGCGCGCGTGATGCGCTTGCATCAATAAAAGAAAAGCAAAAGAAAAACAGCCTGTTGGGAAACAGGCTGTTTTTTTCAGACGGCCTGAAAGTTATTTATGGCCAATCAATTTAAGAAAACACCGGCATCATTTGCAAAAGCTTCATGCCGTCTGAAATGCTTTTCTGCAAAAAAATCGGCCTGCATACACAACAAATCCAAATTTTTGTTCAAACGCCTAAAAAATTTTCGCTTAACCGCTGTGTTTTTTAGTGTTTCCTCCAATTCTTAAATAAACCGACTTCCCTATAATGCCAGTCAGGTCAATCCGTTATTCGGATTGCACGGATTCTTTCAGACGGCCGGCGGCAGCCTGAACGTATTGTTTATCAGCATTTTAGGAGCGATTTACCATGAGCGCACCCGTAATTACCGAAATGACCGTGATTCCCGTGGCGGGGCACGACAGCATGTTGCTGAATTTGAGCGGCGCACACGCCCCTTATTTCACGCGCAATATTGTGATTTTGAAAGACAACAGCGGCAACACCGGCGTGGGCGAAGTGCCGGGCGGCGAAAAAATCCGCCAAACGCTGGAAGATGCCAAACCTTTGGTTATCGGCAAAACATTGGGCGAATACAAAAACGTGATGGATGCGGTGCGCCGCCAGTTCTCCGACCGCGATGCGGGCGGGCGCGGGCTGCAAACCTTTGATTTACGCACCACTATTCACGTTGTAACCGCCATCGAAGCGGCGATGTTGGATTTGTTGGGCCAATTTTTGAACGTTACGGTGGCTTCTTTGTTGGGCGACGGCCAGCAACGCGATGCGGTGGAAATGCTGGGTTATCTGTTTTATATCGGCGACCGCAAAAAAACCGACCTGCCTTATCAAAACCAAGAAAATGACTCTTGCGACTGGTACCGCCTGCGCCATGAAGCGGCGATGACGCCTGATTCTGTGGTGCGTTTGGCAGAGGCTGCTTACGAAAAATACGGCTTCAACGATTTCAAACTCAAAGGCGGCGTATTGGACGGTTTTGAAGAAGCCGAATCCATCAAGGCGTTGGCCAAACGTTTCCCCGAAGCGCGCATCACGCTCGACCCCAACGGTGCGTGGTCATTGGCGCAGGCGGTTCAGATCGGCAAAGAATTGAAAGGCGTATTGGCGTATGCCGAAGACCCGTGCGGCGCGGAACAAGGCTATTCGGGGCGCGAAATCATGGCGGAATTCCGCCGCGCCACCGGCCTGCCCACGGCCACCAATATGATTGCCACCGACTGGCGGCAGATGGGGCACACCGTTTCGCTGCAATCCGTCGATATTCCGCTGGCTGACCCGCATTTCTGGACCATGCAGGGTTCGATACGCGTGGCGCAGATGTGTAACGAATGGGGCTTAACCTGGGGTTCGCACTCCAACAACCACTTCGACATTTCTTTGGCGATGTTCACCCACGTTGCGGCCGCCGCTCCGGGCAACATTACCGCCATCGACACGCACTGGATTTGGCAGGAAGGCAACCAGCGCCTCACCAAAGAGCCTTTGCAAATCAAAGGCGGCTTGGTGGAAGTGCCGAAAAAAGCGGGTTTGGGCATCGAGCTGGATATGGACCAAGTGGCCAAAGCCCACGAGCTTTACAAAAACATGGGCTTGGGCGCGCGCGATGATGCCATGGCTATGCAATACCTGATTCCGAACTGGACGTTCGACAACAAAAAACCGTGTTTGGTGCGCTAAATCCGACTTCAGACGGCCTGAATATGGTTTTGCCGTTTCAGGCCGTCTGAAAAACAAATCTTTCAATTTTAAAGAGGAATTGCAAAATGAGTGCAGCAGCTAGTGTCGCGAGTGCCGCCAGCACGTCGCAAATGCTTATCGGTTTGGCGACCGGTATTGCCGTTTTATTGATATTGGCAATGAAAACGCGGATTCACGTTTTTGTTGCGCTGATTCTCGCCGCGTTGGTAACCGGCCTGATCGGCGGCCTGCCGTTTGACAGTGTGATCGGTTCGATTACCAAAGGCTTCGGCAGCACTTTGGGCAGCACGGGCATTATCATCGGTTTGGGCGTGTTTGTCGGTGCGGTATTGGAACGCTCCGGTGCAGCCGAACAAATGGCGTTTTCCATCATCAAATGGATCGGCAAAGCCAAAGAAGAATGGGCGTTGGCCATCACGGGTTATTTGGTGGCGATTCCCGTGTTTGCCGATTCGGGCCTGATTATTTTAACGCCGTTGGCACGCTCGCTCTCGCGCATGACCGGCAAAAGCGTGGTGGGCTTGGGTTTGGCTCTGGCCACCGGCCTGCAATTGGCGCACGTTTTCATTCCGCCCACCCCCGGCCCGCTGGCTGTGGCAGGGATTTTGGAAATCGACATGGGCATGATGATTTTGTGGGGCATTATCATGACGGTTCCCACGCTGATTTTGTGCACTTTGTATGCCAAATGGCTGGGTAAAAAAATCTATATGATTCCCAACGAAGACGGCACCGATTTCGAGCGCAAAGATTTCAAAGCGGAATACATCAAATCGATTGACAATCTGGAGCAAATCTATAAAGACAAAAACCTGCCCGGCGCGTGGTTGTCGTTTGCGCCGATTCTGATTCCTTTGGTGCTGATTTTGGGTAACACCACCGTGAGCTTCCTCGAAATGGAAGGCACGTTTGCCGATTTGATCAAAATGCTCGGCCACCCCGTGATTGCCTTGATTATCGGTTTGCTGATTGCGCTGTATGGCCTGGCACGCGGCTTGAGCAAAGAAGAAGTTAATAAAGCCATTGATGACGGCGCCAAATCAACAGGCATGATTTTGTTCATCACCGGTGCGGGCGGTGCACTGGGCTATGTGGTGCGCGATGCCGGCATCGGTAACGCCTTGGGCGAAGCGGTGTTGAACATCGGTATTCCCGGCATTCTGATTCCGTTTGTGATTGCGGCTCTGATGCGGATTGCTCTGGGCAGCGCCACCGTGGCATTGATTACCGCCGCCACATTAACCGCTCCGTTGGTGCCGCAGTTGGGCCTGAACCCGACCTTGGTGGCGATGTCCACTTGTGCAGGCGCGGTGTCGTTCAGCTATTTCAACGACAGCGGCTTTTGGGTGTTCAACGGCCTGTATGGCTTGAAAGAAGTGAAAGACCAATTTATGGCCAAAACCATGGTTTCATTTGTCGGTTCATTCGCCACTTTGGCCACGGTTTTGATTTTCGACATCTTTATATAATACACAATATTCAGGCCGCCAACCGATTCAGACGGCCTGAATGCCGCTTTTAAAAAAGGAACCTTTATGAACGAGCAATATCTCCCCAACCCGTTACGCCAAAAACTCAAAGCGGGCGAAACCTTAATCGGCTGCTGGAGCGCATTGGGCAGCCCGATTACCACCGAAGTTTTGGGTTTGGCCGGATTCGACTGGCTGCTGTTGGACGGCGAACACGCGCCCAACGACGTGTTGTCGTTTATTCCGCAACTGATGGCGTTAAAAGGCAGCCCCAGTATGCCCGTGGTGCGCCCGCCCAGCAACGACCCCGTTATCATCAAACGTTTGCTGGACATCGGTTTTTACAACTTCCTGATTCCATTTGTGGAAACCGAAGCCGACGCCGCCCAAGCCGTGGCATCGACACGCTACCCGCCGCAAGGCATACGCGGCGTATCGGTATCGCACCGCAGCAACGGTTACGGCAGCGTGCCCGATTATTACAACATCGTGAACGACAACATCGGCATTTTCGTGCAAATCGAAAATCAGGCCGGTGTGGACAACAGCGAGGCCATCGCCGCCACGGAAGGCGTGGACTGCCTGTTTGTCGGCCCCAGCGACTTATCGGCTTCGTTGGGTTATTTGGGGCAACCCAATCACCCCGAAGTGCAGCAAACCATCCAACACATTTTCGCCAACGCCAAAAAACACGGCAAAGCCTGCGGCATTCTCGCCCCGGTTGAAGAAGACGCCCGCCGTTATTTGGCATGGGGCGCAACTTTTGTGGCAGTCGGCAGCGATTTGGGCGTGTTCCGTTCGGCAACGGTGGCATTACGCAACAAATTCAAATAAACCGTTTCAGACGGCCTGAACAAAACACTCCCTTCACTTTTAAATAAACAGTAAATAAACAGAAAGGTTTGATGATTATGAAAATCGGATTTATCGGCTTAGGCATCATGGGCAAACCCATGAGCAAAAACCTGCTCAAAGCGGGTTACGAACTGGTGGTTAACGACAATAAAGCAGAAGCAGTGGCGGAATTGGTTGCCGCAGGCGCAACCGCCGCCGCCAACGCCAAAGAAGTGGCGCAGCAGGCAGATGTGATTATTACCATGCTGCCCAACTCGCCGCATGTTAAAGCTGCCGTATTGGGCGAAAACGGCGTGATAGAAGGCGCCAAAGCCGGTGCGGTGGTAATCGACATGAGTTCCATCGCCCCATTGGCCAGCCGTGAGATTTACGAAGAATTGGCGAAAAAAGGCATCGAAATGCTGGATGCGCCGGTAAGCGGCGGCGAACCCAAAGCCATCGACGGCACATTGTCAGTTATGGTGGGCGGTAAAAAAGCCGTTTTCGACCAATATTTCGACGTAATGAAAGCTATGGCCGGCTCGGTGGTGTACACAGGCGGCATCGGCGCAGGCAACGTGACCAAACTGGCCAACCAAGTGATTGTGGCATTAAATATTGCGGCTATGTCGGAAGCGTTGGTATTGGCAACCAAAGCGGGTGTCGACCCGGAGTTGGTATATCAGGCCATTCGCGGCGGTTTGGCCGGCAGCACCGTTTTGGACGCCAAAGCGCCCATGGTATTGAGCCGCAATTTCAAACCGGGCTTCCGTATTGAATTGCATATCAAAGACTTGGCAAACGCTCTGGACACATCGCACGGCGTAGGCGCACATCTGCCGTTAACCGCCGCAGTGATGGAAATGATGCAAAACCTGAAAGCCGACGGCTTTGCGGCGGAAGACCACAGCGCATTGGCACGTTATTATGAGAAAGTTGCCAATGCCGAAGTGAAAAGCGGCAGTTAATTGATTTGAAAGAAACACCCGAAACATCCGTTAAGGATATTTCGGGTGTTTTGGTTTGGGGGCGTAAAATAGCCGCCGCATTGCGCCGGTTGGAACTTCACAAAAGTTGAGACCTTTGCAAAAAAACCAATTCAACCCTGAAAAGGTTTGTGCCTCGTCATTCCCGCGTAGGCGGGAATCCAGCCTTTAAACCATTAAGTATTTTATTTCAATAGTTTACGAAAACGACTGGATTCCCGCCTACGCGG
>JBHALY010000223.1:0-5022 GCA_041827905.1 Neisseria dentiae | reverse complement strand
TTTGAGGCTTCTGCAAGCTGGCCGATGGCAATACCTTGAGCGCTAACTGCTTTGGCACGGTCACCAATGGCCAAAGATGCTCCACCCGAAGCCAATGATGCAGAGCCTGCGGCAAAAGCAGCATCAGCGGTGGCCTGTGTACTTTGGCCTACAGCAGTAGACTGTGCACCGGTACTTTTACTGCCGGAACCAACCGCAACGGATTTAAGCCCGTTCGCACGAGTTAGCGTACCTGCACCGGTAATGGCATCCTCATCCCGATAAATATCATTACCCGGCCAACCAACTACATCCGCAGAGCCGATGGCCACTGCCATATTGCCTTCTGCCGTGGCTGATTGACCTAGGGCAATCGAGCCGACACCTTTTGCATAAGAAACCGTGCCCAAAGCCAGTGATTGGGCACCTGTAGCAGCAGCTTGCCGCTGCATGGCAAGGCTATTGTGGCCTGAAGCTAATGAACCGGCACCGATGGCAATACCGCCATAAGCACCCACCAAAGAATATGCACCTAGGGCGATACCATAATTCTGATTGGCAGAAGCATATCCGCCTATAGCGAGCCCCCCAAAATTACGTGCAGACGCACCGTTGCCGATTACCACGCCACCCGCCGATGTATTATTGAGCACCAGTGTAGTGCCGGAAGTCAGGCCGTCGCGATAAGGGTTGCCCGGATTTTCGTTGTAATACAAATTGGCAGACTGTGACGTTCCGGTCAGTGTTGCCGTTCCCGCAGTCACATTGGCTTTGGTCGATAGTGTTCCGATAATAATCGGAGCTTGAGTTGTTTCGGCAACTGTGGGGTCGGTTGTTGTTGTTGTAACCGTAGCTCCTGAGCTTGCATATGCATAATTGTTTAAACCGAACACCATGCCCAACATCAGCGGAATCACGCGCAATACCAGTTTTGCGCGCGCGACGCCGCCGCCGGCTGCTTTCACGCTGCTGCCGACAGGCTTGCCTTTGGCGGTTTCAATCTCAGACACGGCAACCCATGCGCCCAATGCTTCGTTCCAAATACTGCGGTAATTCTTGTTCATAAGTTTTATTCCTGTGGATTCAAACTATTTAATACTTCTTCGGCCAATTCCGAAGCAGCACCCCATCTACAAAATTACAACTGACGTTTATTGTCACTTATCGGCAAAATATGCACACTCAATCTATATCTTAATTTATAGTATTGAAATTGATATTATTGCCGTTTGTGATATAAATCAGCCGTTTATCGAAATATCATTATCAAACACCATTTGATTTTTAACATTTCTTTTAAAATATAAACACTATCCATGCAATTAGTGTGCCATATGAAAATTGACTTGCTTATTTTTAACAAACAAGAAAAGCAAAGGCCGTCTGAAAGCTTTCAGACGGCCTGAGACCTTTGCAAAATTCAAATTACCGCCTAAAAAATCTGATTCCCGTCATTCCCGCGTAGGCGGGAATCCAGGTGCTTGGCATACAAGTGCTTGTTTAATCAATACTTCAATGTTTACCTCTGGATTCCCGCCTACGCGGGAATGACGGTGTTAAGCATTTCAGACGGCCTCAAGATATTTTTGCAAAGGTCTCGGCCTGTAAGATATTTTTACGAAGGTTTCGGGGTTTATAAAAAACTGAGGCCGTCTGAAAAATTCAGACGGCCTCTACAGCTGCCAAACGGTTTAAGCATTGCCTTCTTGGGCTTGCTGATACATCGCCTCGAAATTAATCGGTGCCAGCAGCACGGGCGGGAAGCCTGCGCGGGTGATGGTGGTGGAAACGGTTTCGCGGGCATAGGGGAAGAGGATGTTGGGGCAGGCAACGGCCAGCAAGAGTTGGACGTCTTCGTCGGGAATATTTTCCAAACGGAAAATACCGCTTTGCGAAACTTCGTTCAAAAACATCACGCGCTCATCGCCGAGCTTGGCGGTTACGGTAACGGTTACGGTCACTTCGTGAAAGCCTTCTTCGAGTTTTTCGCTTTCGGTAGAAACGCGCATATCCACTTCGGGTTCGCCCTGCTCCAAGAAGATGGTGGGCGCATGGGGCACTTCCAGCGACAAATCTTTTACATACAGTTTTTCAATGCTGAATACGGGTTGCAGTTCTTCGCTCATGGTTTTCTTTCTGTTCGTTTAAAGGATAACAATGCTGCCGGTGCAGCGGAAAACGGTTTATCCGCCTGCCAAAAGGCTTTCCAGCCCGCCTTTCTGATGCAGGGCGTATAAGTCGGTAAAGCCGCCCACATGGGTTTCGCCGATAAAAATCTGAGGCACGCTGCGCTGGCCGGTGCGTTGCTGCATTTCGGTGTAGTCGGCGGGGTTTTGGTCGACGCGGATTTCGGTAATATTCTCCACGCCCAGCGATTTGAAAAACTGCTTGGCCATGGTGCAATAGGGGCAGGACGGGCCTGTGTACATGGTAATGGGTTGCATGATGTTCCTCTCTTATGCGGGCGTGTTCCGGCACTATATGGGCGGGGCTGTATTTTTACAAGACGGGGTTTATAAATAATGCCGCCTCTTTCAGAATATGCCGGCAGGCCGTCTGAAACGTTTCAGACGGCCTGCCGCAATCTATGAAATCAAATCATAAACCCTATGCTCTGATCCATTTCTACGGCGGGGTTGTGCGCCACCTTGCCGGTTGGTTTGGCGGGCACGCCCACAACGGTGGTGTGCGGCTGCACATCGGCCACCACCACGCTGCCGGCGCCGATTTTGGCATTCTCGCCGATACGGATGTTGCCGAGCACCGAAGCGTTGGCGCCTATCATCACGCCGTCGCCCACTTTCGGGTGGCGGTCGCCGCTTTCTTTGCCCGAGCCGCCCAGCGTTACGCCGTGCAGAATCGAGATATTGTTGCCGAGAACGGCGGTTTCGCCCACAACAAAACCTGTGGCGTGGTCGAGCATCAGGCCGCTGCCGAAACGTGCAGCGGGGTGGATATCGACGCCGAACACTTCAGACGAGCGGTTTTGCAGAAAATACGCCAAGGTTTTGCGGCCATTGGTGTAGAGCCAGTGGTTGATACGGTGCGCCTGAATCGCATGGAAGCCTTTGAAATACAAGAGCGGCAGCGAATATTCGTCGCAAGCGGGGTCGCGCTCGTAGCAAGCCAGCAAATCGAGTTTGACGGCTTCGATGATGGCCGGGTCGCTGCTCAATGCCTGCACATACATTTCAAACAATGCGCGTGCGTCCATGATGGCGCTGGAAAGTTTGCTGGAAAGGTGGTAGGCCAAAACCGAATCGATTGTGGCATGGCGCAAAACGGTTTGGTGCAGAAAGCTGGCCAAAAGCGGTTCGGCCGCCACGGCTTCTTCGGTTTCTTCGCGGATAGCCTGCCAAACATCGAAATCGGGGGTGTTGAGATGATCTTTTTTCATGGTGAAGGCCGTCTGAAATAGTGGGTTGAACCGGCGTTATATTATAAATTTGGCGGTGTTGGCAAGCTTATAGTGATTCACACGCTTCCGATACGGTGTTGCTGCGCCCTGCCGTATTCCAGTCAATCAATCTCAGAAAAAGTACGTATGCCATGCTCGGGCTTGGCCCGAGTATGACGAAACGGTTACTAAATAAGTGGTTTAACTCTATTTCCCACCGCACACCGCAACAGCCTGTTAAGCCTCGGTAACAAACTCGCGCGAATAGGTTTTTTCGCAATAATGGCACTTCAGTTTGGTTTGGCTGCCTTTGGTTTTCACATAAAAACGGCTTTTCACCGGCTCGCCGTGGCTGGCGCAGTTGGGATTGGGGCAGCGGAACACTTCGCTGATGGTTTCCGGCAGGCTTAAGTGGCGTTTGGCAACCACTTGGAAGTCTTCAATCACGTTAACGGTGGCTTCGGGCGCAAACAAGGCCAGCCGGTTGGCGGCTTTTTCATCGAGATGCACGCCGGAAATTTTAATAATATCTTTGCTGCCGTGGCTTTTGCTGGGCAGGTTGAAACCTACGGTAACGGCGTTGCCGGGGTGCAGCAGCTTGAATTGGCGCAGAATCGTCAAACCTTTGCCGGCGGGGATATGGTCGATAACGGTGCCGCTTTGAATGGCTTCAACGCTGTATTGCTTCTTGTTCATCACGCACTCCTTACACTTCTTCGTTGAGAATCAAAGACAAAATCGCCATGCGGGCATACACGCCGTTGGTGGCCTGCTCGAAATAATAGGCATACGGCGTGGCATCGACATCGGGATGGATTTCGTCCACCCGCGGCAGCGGATGCAGGATACGCAGATTGCTTTTGGCGGCAGCCAGCATAGATGCGTCCAAATTGAACTTGCCTTGGATTTTGGCAAACTCCTGCTCGTCGAAGCGCTCGCGCTGCACACGGGTCATATAGAGGATATCCGCCCACTCCACCGCCGCTTCGAGCGACGGCAGAATCTGATAACGGCAGCCGGCTTCGTCCAACTCTTCGGTGATGTAGTCGGGCATGGCCAGGCTGGGCGGCGACACGAAAGCAAATTCGCAACCCCAGCGCTTGAGTGCCTGCGCCAGCGAATGCACGGTGCGGCCGTATTTCAAATCGCCTGCCATCGCGATTTTCAAATCATTCAGACGGCCTTGCGTTTCGTAGATCGTTACCAAATCCAGCAGGGTTTGGCTCGGGTGTTGGTTGGTGCCGTCGCCCGCATTAATCACCGGCACGTCCGAAAACTCGGCCAGTACGCGCGCGGCGCCGTCTTTGGGGTGGCGCTGGATAATCGCATCGGTGTAGCTGGAGATGATGCGGGCGGTGTCGGCCAGCGTTTCTCCTTTTTTCGCGCTGGTATTGGCACCGTCGGCAAAACCGATCACCTTGCCGCCCAAGCGCTGCACGGCGGTTTCAAACGACAACCGCGTTCTCGTAGAAGGCTCGAAAAAACAAGAACCTATCAACTTTCCAGCCAGCAAATCACTGCGCGGCTCGGCCTTGAGCTTGAGCGCGGTATGCAGCAGCAGTTCCAACTGCGGCGTGCTCAAATCGGAGATGGAAATCACATTTTGACGGTAAAGCAGATTAGGCATGGCATTTCCTTTTTCCATA
>JBHALY010000222.1:0-3095 GCA_041827905.1 Neisseria dentiae | reverse complement strand
GCGCCGCTCGATGTTCAAATCGTTTAGGTGTGCGGCAAGGGTTTGCGCTTCAGCGTCGCTGTCGGCCAGCAGGCAGGCGATGCCCACCGACATATCGTCGAGCCTGCCTGCGGCATTGATGCGCGGCCCCAGCGCGAAGCCCATGTCGAAAGGCTGCGCTTTGCGCCAATCGCGCCGCGCCACGTCAAACAGGGCGCGGATGCCGGGGCGCATTTTTCCCGAGCGCATACGCTTCAAACCCTGCGACACGAGAATGCGGTTGTTGTGGTCGAGCGGCACCACGTCGGCCACCGTGCCCAGCGCCACCAAATCCAGCAGTTCGCCCAAATTGGGTTCGGGCAGGCCGTCTGAAACCGGATTGGCGTGTTCAGACGGCCTGAAATAACCGCGCCCGCGCAATTCGGCGCGCAAAGCCATTAAAACGTAAAAAATCACGCCCACGCCCGCCAAACTTTTGCTGGCGAACGTGCAGCCCGCTTGGTTGGGGTTGACGATAATGCAGTCGGGCACGCGCTCGGCGGGCAGGTGGTGGTCGGTAATCAAAACGTCGATGCCCAATTCCTGCGCGCGCGCCACGCCGGCGAGGCTGGCGATGCCGTTATCTACCGTAACCAGCAAATCTACGCCTCGGGCGGCGGCGATTTCGGCCAGCTCGGGCGTGAGGCCGTAGCCGTGCTCGAAACGGTTGGGCACGAGAAAATCCACCGCCGCGCCCATTGCGGCCAAACCTTTCATGCCGACGGCGCAGGCGGTGGCGCCGTCGGCATCGTAATCGGCCACAATCAGGATTTTTTCGCGACGCTGTACCGCGTCGGCCAAGCGCGCCGCCGCCGCCGTGCAGTTTTTCAGCCCCTGATAGGGCAGCAGCGCGGCCAGTTTGTCCTCAAGTTCGGCAGGGGAGGCCACGTCGCGCGCGGCGCACAGGCGCGCCAGCAAAGGGTCGGCACCGGCTTCGATCAGGCTTTGACAAACGGTTTGGTCAAACGGGCGGGTTTGGATTTTGGCAGACATGAAACGGCGGTAAAGCGGGAGAAAACGTATTGTATAGCAAAACAAAATAGAAACGATACGGCGTTGCCCCGCCTTAAATAGAGTAGTCCCAATTACAACCTTACTGACCATCAATGTAGCCTTATTGAAACCCATCTGCTAGGGCGAAAAAGCAGCCGATGCGGTCAGGCAATAGATAACAGGTGATTAATCAATGCCGTTTTCTGGATACTGCATAACTTGGTAGAAAACTGCTTTTTGGATTTTAAACGTTAGCGGGGTATTGCCACACGTTATGCGAAGAGATTGGACTTCATTTGCGGCGGCAATAAAAATCCGGATTATTGTGATGTGGTTGAAAATATTGTGACTGCACGCCCTAAGCCTTCACCCAGTTTTTCGCCGCATCCATATCCGCCCAAATCTGGTGCTTCAAATCTTCGATACTGTCGAATTTTTTTTCGTCGCGCAGTTTGTGAAGAAAGCGCACGTTCAAACGTTGCCCGTAGAGGTTTCCCTGAAAATCAAACAGATGCACTTCGAGCTTTTGACGGCGCGATTTCGACACGCTGGGGTTGAAGCCGAAACTGGCCACGCCGCGGCGTTTGCCGAAGCTGCCTTCTGCCTCCACCACAAACACGCCGCTCAAGGGATAGTTATGCTGCGGCAGCTGCACATTCGCGGTGGGGCTGCCTATGGTGCGGCCGAGCTTGGCGCCGTGCTTGACATGGCCGCTGAGCGTGTAGTCGTGGCCGAGCAGTTTGCAGGCGTGTTCCAATTGGCCGTCTGAAAGGGCTTTGCGCACGGCGGTGCTGCTGGCGCGGATATTTTCCACCAACACCGAAGGCGTGCGCTCGGTAACCATACCGGGTTGGTTTTGCAGCATCTCGAAGCTGCCTTCGCGGCCGGCGCCGAAACGGAAATCGTCGCCGATCAGCAGATATTTGGTGTTGAGGGTTTCGCGCAAAAGGCTGTCGATAAAAGTTTGCGCGCCCATGTCGGCAAAGGCTTGGTTGAAGCGCAGTACCCACACCGCATCGACACAGCCGGTTTCCCGCAAAAGTTGCAGTTTGCTGCGCAGAGGCGAAATGCGGTAAGGCAGTTCGCGGCCGCTTTTGCGGGCGAAAAATTCTTGCGGCTGCGGCTCGAAAACCACTACCACAACAGGCAGGCCGCGGCTACGGGCTTCTTGCTTGAGCCGTTGCAGGATATGGCGGTGGCCGAGGTGGATGCCGTCGAAGTTGCCGATGGTAACGGCGCTGCCGTGGGGAAAGTCGGGATGTATGCGCCGACCGAACCAGATTTTCATAGGGATTGTTCTGTGCGGTGTGTGTCAAACGGGCGGTATTGTAAGCCGATTCGGCGGCTTGCGGAATATGCGGCGGGAAAACTTGTTCGGGCGCAGCATTGCCGCTTCTTGCGGTTTAACAGATTGAGGCCGTCTGAAAAAGTTTTTCAGACGGCCTCAGTGCAAACCGGCCTATATTATCTTGGCAAAATCTGTGCTTTTTGCCGAACGGAATATCCGCGTCATACTTGGAACACTTCCGTTAAGCCAAAGGCTCGAGTAGTTTGGCAAATGCGTCTTCAAACTGTTTCAGGCCGTCTTCCTGCAAGCGCAGGGCGAGGGCTTCGAGATCGATGCCGAGTTTTTCGGTTTCGGCCAAAACGGCAAGCGCTTCGGTTTGGCCTTCGGTGAGCGTGGTTGCCGCGGTGCCGTGGTCGATAAAGGCCTTCAGCGTAGCATCGGGCACGGTGTTGACGGTGTCGGGGCCGATCAGGCTGTCCACATAAAGCGTGTCGGGATAAGCGGGGTTTTTCACGCCGGTGGAAGCCCACAAGAGCTGCACGGAGTTGGCGCCGGCGGCTTTGGCGGCGGCAAACGCTTCGCCGCCGAAAAACTGCTGCCAATCCTGATAAGCGGCTTTGGCCAGCGCAACCGCCACTTTGCCTTGCAGGGGTTGCGGCAGGGTGGTGTCGAGCGCTCCGTCCACACGCGAAATGAAGAAGCTGGCCACCACGCGGATATGGTTGACGTGCATACCGGCCGCCAAGCGTTTTTCAATGCCTTTCACATAGGCGGCATAGGCTTTGAGGGTTTGTTG
>JBHALY010000221.1:0-3591 GCA_041827905.1 Neisseria dentiae | reverse complement strand
GGGCACACTTTCGGCCACGCCATCGAAGCCGAAATGGGCTACGGCGTATGGCTGCACGGCGAAGCCGTGGCCGCAGGCATGGTGCTGGCCTGCCGCCTGTCGGAAACTTTAGGCCGTCTGAAACCTGCCGACACCCAACGCATCGCCGGCCTGCTGGAGCAGGCCGCCCTGCCCGTAGCCCCGCCCCGTTTCGCCTTTGAAAAATGGATAGAACATATGCGGCACGATAAAAAAGTGGACAGCGGCACCATGCGTTTTGTCGGCCTCAACCGCTTGGGCGAAGCCAATATCACCGAAATCACCGATATGGAAATCTTGCGCGAAACCCTGCAACCCTATCTATAAAACCTGTAACTGCCCGGCGGTGGCGAATATGGTTAAAACCGAAACCTTTGCAAGTCGTTGAGGCCGTCTGAAATGCTTAAATTCCGTTATATTCGTGCTTGCCCCGAGTATGACGTATATACTTTTTGCGCCCGCCGCAGCGGCTTGATTTAAAACAATAAGCCGGCAGCTAGTTTAAGCCGCGCAAAAATTACAGGTATAAACCGCCTAATCAAAGTGATAGAATGACCCCGATTTCCCCTTCAGGTTTTAGTTTACAAAAGGATTATTCATGGCTACCGTATTGATTGTTCCCGTATCTACCCGCTCAGACGGCTGGGCCGTAACCCAAGCCGTAGCCGCCGCCCTGCCCGATGCCGCCGCATCCCGCGCGCTCGATGAAACCGGCGAAGCCGAAAAAATGCTGTGTGCCGGCAAATGCGACGACTGGCTCGACATGCTGGTATCCCGCGTTGCCAAAATAAACGCCAAAAATATCGTTATCAAAGGCATCAAACCCGATGCGGAAAAACTGTTCCTTTCCACCCGCAACCTCGAATTGGCCCAATCTCTCGATGCCAATGTGGTGTTTTCCGTGTTTACCGACAACGAAGATGTCGAACACCTCACCAACAAACTGAACATCGCCAAACAAGCCTACGCCACCGCGCCGGGCGTGCTGGCAGGTTTCATTCTCGACGGTAATGCCGACGCAGGCTTGGGTGCCGCCGTTGCCGAAAAAACCGGCCTGGCCTATTTCGGTTCGTCGCAAAACATCGGCAATACCGACCTTTTGCTGAAAAAAACCGGCCGTATGTCGCCCGCGCAATTCCGCGTCAACATGATGGAATCCGCCCGCAAAGCCAACAAACGCATCGTCTTGCCCGAAGGCGCCGAACCGCGTACCGTTCAGGCGGCCGCCATCTGCCACGAAAAAGGCATCGCCCGCTGCGTGTTGCTGGCTCCCCGTGCCGAAGTGGAGGC
This sequence comes from Neisseria dentiae, assembly GCA_041827905.1. GTDB lineage: Bacteria > Pseudomonadota > Gammaproteobacteria > Burkholderiales > Neisseriaceae > Neisseria > Neisseria dentiae_B. Next base: position 2,283 of record JBHALY010000221.1, on the reverse strand, counting down.
CGTTGCCAAAGAACGCCACATCACCCTGCCCGATTCGCTGGAAATTATCGACCCCGCCACCCTGATCGAGCAATACGTCGAGCCGATGTGCGAACTGCGCAAGAGCAAAGGCCTAACCCCCGAACAAGCGCGCGAACAACTGCAAGACACCGTGGTGCTGGGCACCATGATGATGGCGCTGAACCATGTGGACGGCCTGGTATCCGGCGCCGTACACACCACCGCCAACACCATCCGCCCCGCCCTGCAACTGATTAAAACCGCGCCCGGCGCCAGCCTCGTATCCAGCGTATTCTTCATGCTGCTGCCCAACCAAGTGCTGGTTTACGGCGACTGCGCGGTCAACCCCGAGCCTACGCCCGAACAACTGGCCGACATCGCCATCCAATCCGCCGATTCCGCCAAAGCCTTCGGCATCGAGCCGAAAGTGGCGATGATTTCCTACTCCACCGGCACCTCCGGCGCAGGCCCTGCCGTAGAAAAAGTGGCGCAGGCCACCGCCATCGTGCGCGAAAAACGCCCCGATATCGATGTGGACGGCCCGCTGCAATACGATGCCGCCACCGTGCCCAGCGTAGCCAAATCCAAAGCACCCGACAGCAAAGTGGCCGGCCAAGCCACCGTGTTGGTATTCCCCGACCTCAACACCGGCAACTGCACCTACAAAGCCGTGCAGCGCAACGCCAACGTGTTGAGCGTGGGTCCGATGCTGCAAGGTTTGCGCAAACCCGTAAACGACCTGTCGCGCGGCGCATTGGTTGACGACATCGTTTACACCATCGCCCTCACCGCCATTCAGGCCGTGCAAATGGCCGAATAAACCATATTAGGCTGATAAAACCGCAGGCCGTCTGAAAATATTTTCAGACGGCCTGTTTGATTGCCCGGCTTCTATAATCAGCTTTCTTCGTTATCACCTTCCGCCTGCGCTTCTTTCGCAAACCATGCGCCCACCACCCCGTTCACTTCTTCTATGCCCTGCTTTTTCAGGCTCGAAAAAAGCTGTACGCTGATTTGCTGGCGCTCCATATATGGCTTAAGCATTTTTTTGACTGCGCTCAAAGTTTTGATTTGGTCGTTTTTAGATAATTTATCGGCTTTCGAAAGCAAAATATGCACCGGCCGGCCGGTGGCGTGGAAAAAGTCCAACATCCTGATATCCAGCTCTTTGAGCGGATGGCGGGCATCTATAATCAGCACCAGGCCGATAAGCTGCCTGCGCTGTTGCAGATAATCGCCGAGCAGTTTCACCCAATGAGCGCGCACGGCTTCGGGCACTTGGGCATAGCCGTAGCCCGGCAAGTCCACCATAAAGCCGCCGTTCGACAGCTCGAAAAAATTGATATGCTGCGTGCGGCCAGGGGTTTTCGACACATACGCCAGCCGCACATGGTTGGTCAGCGTGTTGATGGCACTGGATTTGCCCGCATTGCTGCGCCCCACAAAAGCGATTTCGGCGGGCGTGTCGGGCAAATCTTTCAGATGGTTGACCGTGGTGAAGAATTTTGCGTTTTGAAATAGGTTCATAACTGGTAAAATTGTGTGAATTTGGTATAGAATACCACGATTAAGGATTTATCGGTTTAGTCGGGTGGCAGCACACCCGTGTTGAGTATCATAAAGGGCAGGGGCGGCGCAGGCCGCCGTGCCATTATTCAGGAGCACTCCATGAAACGTTTGACCTTGTTGGCGCTGGCTTTGGCTGCAGGAGCGGTAACGGCGGCGCCGAAGGCCGATCTTGCCAAAGGCAAAGCAATCGCAACCAATATCTGCGCGTCGTGCCACGCGGCCGACGGTAACAGCGGCATTGCCATGTATCCGAAGCTGTCGGCGCAAAATACGCACTATCTGTTTGTGCAAACCAAGGCCATCAAAGAAGGCAAACGCACAACCGGCTCTGCGGCCGCGATGGCACCGATGGTGGCTGCTTTGTCTGACCAGGATATGCGCGACGTGGCGGCTTTCTATGCCAAACAAACACCGAAACAGGGCGAAGCCAACCCGAAAGACAACCCCGAGCTGGGCGCCAAGATTTTCCGCGGCGGTTTGGCCGATAAAAAAATTCCGGCGTGTATGGCCTGCCACGGCCCCAACGGTGCGGGTATGCCGGGCGGCGGCACCGAAATTACGGCCTACCCGCGCTTGGGCGGCCAGCACAAAGACTACATCATCACGCAGATGCAGGCATATAAATCGGGCCAGCGCACCAATACCATTATGGCCGATATAGCGGGCCGTATGTCTGACGAAGAATTGAATGCGGTAGCCAACTTTATCCAAGGC
>JBHALY010000220.1:0-2670 GCA_041827905.1 Neisseria dentiae | reverse complement strand
TTCGCGCAGCGTGCGGCCTTTGGAAATTTTGGCGAGAAACACGCCCACAAACGGCGCCCACGTTACCCACCACACCCAATAAGCCATCGGATACCACACCACCCAGTCGCGGTTGTGGAACATATAAAGCTCAAACGAATGATGCACCGTTTTGGTGAGGATATTGCCCACCGACACCGCTATCGTACTCAAAAAATAATGTGTGGGGCCGACGGCGAATACAAACAGCAGCAGCAACACCGAGAAATAAATCGTCCAGTCGCCCAAAAATTTCATGCCTTTGTTAATCGGCAGCACCGCACCGGCAGTGTAGAGCGCGGCCAGCGCAGCCAGCACCGCCGCTTTCCAGCCGATGGCGTCGAACGAAAAACCGGTGATGATTTTCAAGCCCGAGGCAATCTGCACCGAAGCCATCGCAATCGATGAGGAAACCGACATCGCAATCGACAAAATCGCCATGCCGGTAACGATAACACCCAGCGGCTTCGCCCATTTTTTGTGGCGAAACGCATATTGCAGCGGTGCGGCGGGCGTGCATTCGGTTTTATGCTGATAAGTGAAATACGCCATCACCAAACCCGCAATCATATACAGCGACCACGCGGGAATGCCCCAAACGTGCAGCGCCAGACTCATGGCGTTTTCCACTTTCTGATATTCCGTCAGCCCTGCCGCCTGAACGCCGATGGGCGAATGGAAATAGTGCCACAAGGCTTCGATGGGGCCGAAAAACACGATGCCCACGCCGATGCCGGCGGTAAACAGCATATTCATCCACGAGAGAAACGAATACTCGGGGCGGGCGTCTTTGCCGCCCAGGCGGATATTGCCGAAACGCGGCGACAGTGCCACCGCCAGCCCCACGCCGAAAGCCGCGAGCGGCAGCCACATAATCAGCCAGTCGAATTTCAGATAGAAAAACTTGCTCACCGCTGCGATGGTGCCGGTGAGCAGGGTCGGGTTAACCACCGCTGTAACCGCCATCAGGCCGACCAGCAGCGAAGTCCATAAAAAATAATTGGGGCGTTTAACCGGGGGATTTTCTTGTGCAGACATACGCAGCCTTTTCTTGGAGTTTGGGAAAAAAGGTTGCGAGTAAAGACGTTGGCGGAAATATCATGCCGTTTTGTTATGCGGCGTATCTTAGCATTAAGGGTTGGAAAATGTAAAAGGTGCGGTTGTTTTTGTTTGCTTTTGCGAAAAGCTTAGGCTGAGGCTTTTGTAAAAATATTTTCAGACGGCCTGAAAATATTTTTACAAAGGTCTCAGCCTGTTTTCAGGTTGGCGGAACAACCCTGTTTCGCTTTTAAAGCAAAAGGTTATTTTAAGTCCAGCCGCTGCGCCCATTTTTTTGCAAACTCGGTGATGACCGCCACACTTTCGGGTTTGAGCATGGGGCGGGCCTGTTTGGCCAGCTGTTTTACTTGTTTGAAGTCGGTTTTTCCGGCGCGGTATTCCGCCCAATGGGTAACGGCGAAGCGTTCCATTTCTTGCTGGTGTTCCGGCTGCGTGTGTTTCAGCAAAAACTTCAGCGCTTGTTTTTCGATAATGTTCATAATCTTTGGCTAGATAAATGCCCGCAAAAATTGCGGGCAGCTATGTTTAAAGGGCGTTCAGACGGCCTGAAGCTGTGTTCAGGCAACCTGCGTTTGGTGTTCGCCGCCGTTGCGGCTGCGGATTTCGCCCAGGCGGTAAACGGTTTCGCCTTGTCCGGCCAAAAAAGCCTGCACCGCGTCGGCATCTTCGGCGGCCACCACCACCACCATGCCGATGCCGCAGTTGAAGGTGCGGTACATTTCCTGCGTTTCTACATTGCCTGCCTGTTGCAGCCATTGGAACAGCTTGGGCAGCTGCCACGCGCCCGCATCGATTTGGGCGACGGTGTTTTCAGGCAGGATGCGCGGCACATTTTCGGTGATGCCGCCGCCGGTGATGTGCGCCATGCCCTTAATGGTGAATTGTTGCAGCGTGGCCAGAATCGGCTTCACATACAGGCGGGTAGGGGCGATGATGGCCTGGCGCAGGGTTTTGCCGTTGTCGAATTCGGCATCCAAATCGGGCTGGTCGCGCTCGATGATTTTGCGGATTAACGAGTAGCCGTTGGAGTGCGCGCCGTTGCTGGCCAAACCCAGCACCACGTCGCCCGCGGTAATGCTGCGGCCGTTAATCACCTGGTCTTTTTCCACCACGCCCACGGCGAAGCCGGCCAAATCGTATTCGCCTTCGGGATACATGCCCGGCATTTCGGCGGTTTCGCCGCCGATTAGGGCGCAGCCCGATTCTTCGCAGCCTTGCGCGATGCCTTTGATAACATCGGTGGCGCGCGCCACATCGAGTTTGCCGCAGGCGAAATAATCAAGGAAAAACAGCGGCTCGGCACCCTGCACCAAAATATCGTTCACGCTCATGGCCACTAAATCGATGCCCACCGTGTCGTGTTTGTCCCAATCAAAAGCCAGTTTCAGCTTGGTGCCGACGCCGTCGGTGCCGCTTACTAAAACCGGATTTTGGTATTTTTTGCTGATTTCGACCAGCGCGCCGAAACCGCCCAAATCCCCCAACACTTCGGGGCGCATGGTGCGTTTGGCAAAGGGTTTGATGTTTTCGACCAGTTGGTCGCCGGCATCAATATCGACACCTGCGTCGCGGTAGCTCAAAGACGGGTTGCTC
>JBHALY010000219.1:0-4135 GCA_041827905.1 Neisseria dentiae | reverse complement strand
TTCGGTTTGCTGCTGTTCTTTTTCCACCAGATGCAACGCGTCGCCGCCTTTTTTCTCACTGTCCGTTTGGTAAGGTTCTACTTCAAACCCCATGCCTTCGCCGCTTTCGCGGGCGAAAATGCTGACAACGTGGCCGACGGGAATCCAGATTTCATGCGCCACGCCGCCAAAGCGGGCGGAAAAGTGTATCCATTCGTTGTCTATCGTCAGCGCGTGGCTGGCGATGGTGCCGATGTTCAACACGATTTCGTTGTCGCGCACATATTGCATGGGCACGCGGGTGTGTTCGTTTACCCAGGCAACGATGTGCGGGGTTTGGTTGTTGTCCAAACACCATTCGTAAAGCGCACGCAACAGGTAGGGTTTGGTGCTGGTGGTAGTGGTCATGGCGGCATTCCTTTCGATAAAGGCGGCTTCAGACGGCCAACCCCTGCGGGGTTTAACGGCGCATGGCTTTTTCGGCGGGGGTGAGCGCTTCGATAAAGGCGTCGCGCTGGAAAATGCGCTCGGCGTATTTCAAAATCGGTGCGGCCGATTTGCCCAGCTTGATGTCGTAGTGGTCCAAACGCCACAGCAGCGGCGACAGGGCGACATCAATCATCGAAAACTCTTCGCCCATGATGTATTTGGTTTTGGAGAAAGACGGCGCCAGCATAGTTAAACCCTGCGCGATGGCTTCGCGGGCTTTGGCCTGCTCTTTGCTGCCGGCTTCGGGCGATTCGAGCACTTTCACATGGCTGAACAATTCTTTTTCCATGCGGAACAGCACCAAACGGCCGCGACCGCGCATCACCGGATCGCCGGGCATCAGCTGCGGGTGGGGGAAGCGTTCGTCGATGTATTCGTTGATGATGTTGGATTCGTGCAGAATCAGGTCGCGCTCAACCAAAACGGGCACTTGGTTGTAGGGATTCATAATCGCCAAATCTTCGGGCTTGTTGAAGATATCGACGTCTTTGATTTCAAAATCCATGCCTTTTTCAAACAATACGAAACGGCAGCGTTGGCTGAACGGGCAGGTGATGCCCGAATAGAGTGTCATCATAATGGTTTTGCTCCGGCTGAAAACCGCCTGAACGGTTTCAGACGGCCTGTGTTTTACAGAATCGAAAATAAGCGGGATTATAGCCGATGTGCGCTTCTCCAGCCAAGAAAATCGTTATAATTCTATGTTTTTAAAATGTTTTTATCAAAACCGGCCTGATATACGCCAAGCGGCGGATAAGGGCGCAACCGGCTTTCAGACGGCCCGCACGGCAATTTATGCCGTACACCTAATTAAATTATTAACAAATTTAGCGTAATTTAAAAACAATCCGCGTTATAAGTTTCACCCCATACCAAACGTTTAACGCCGATGTTTCCGCAACCGCTCTTTTTCCGCTCCCGCCGGCTGGCCGCCGGCCTGATACTGTTTGCCCTAACCTTCATCGCCGCCGCCTGCCACGGTGCGGAAACCGAACCGCAAAACGCACAATCTGCGCCCGCCGCGCAATCACCACAGGCAGCCAAACAAAACGGCCTGATGCTGGACACCGCCCGCCGTTTTTATTCGGTGAGCGAAATCAAAAAATTCATCGATATGCTGGCCGCTTCGGGCGGACGGTTTCTGCACCTACATTTTTCCGACCACGAAAACTACGCCTTCGAAAGCGCCCTGCTCGGCCAAACGGTCGAAGCCGCCAAACGCAGCCGCTACGGCACCTACATCAACCCCAAAACCGGCAAGCCGTTTCTGAGCCGCCGGCAGATGCGTGAAATCATCCGCTATGCCGCCGCTAAAAACATCGAGATCGTGCCCGAGGTGGGCAGCCCCAACCATATGAACGGCATTTTCACGCTGTTAACGCACAAACACGGCAAAGATTATGTGCGCGCGCTGAAATCGAAAATGGCCGACGACGAAATCGACATCACCCGCCCCGAAAGTGTGGCGTTTGTGAAGGCGCTGATCGACGAAGTGGCCGAAACGTTCAACCGCAGCAAGCATTTCCACATCGGCGGCGACGAATTCGGCTACAGCGCCGAGAGCAACCATGAATTTATCGATTATGCCAACACGCTGGCCGCGCATCTGGCGGCCAAAGGGCTGAAAACCCGCATGTGGAACGACGGCCTGATCAACAGCACAGTCGACAAACTGAACCGCAACATCGAAATCACTTATTGGAGCTACGACGGCAACCCCGCCGACAAACAGGCCGCCCAAACGCGCCGCGCCATGCGCGCCTCGCTGCCCGAGCTGACCGCCAAAGGTTTTTCGGTGTTGAACTACAATTGGTATTACCTTTATCTGGTGCCCAACGGCAAACGCGACTTCGCCCACGATGCAGCTTTTTCAGCGAAAGACATCGAAAAACGTTGGGATTTGGGCGTGTGGGACGGCGAAAACCGCAGCAACGCCACCGCCGACACCGGCAAAATCATCGGCGCCGCGCTGGCGGTGTGGGGTGAGAACACGGGCAAAATGAAAAACGAAACCATACGCCGCAACACCGCCGCCCCGCTCAAGGCCATGATGCGCAAAGCGAATGCTGCATCGGCGGCAAAACCCTAAACCCGGCTTTGCCACGGTTGAGGCCGTCTGAAAAAAACGCGCAGCCGTTATATAATGCCGCTTCTGCCCGCCCTAACGCGAAAGAACATTTCTAAAATGAGCAAAACCATACATTATCTGAAAGACTATCAAGCCCCCGACTACCGCGTGGCCTCCACCGACCTGCATTTCAATATCCAAAACACCCACACCGAAGTAACGGCGCATTTATCGGTGGAACCGCAACGTGCGGGCGCGCCTTTGGTGTTGGACGGCTCCGCCCAACTGCTGTCGGTGAGCATCAACGGCGAAGCCGTATCCGGCTACACGCTGGCCGAAGAAAAACTGGTGCTTGAAAACGTGCCCGCAGAGCCGTTTACCCTCACCGTCGAAACCCTCATCAGGCCGTCTGAAAACAAATCGCTGATGGGTCTGTATGAAAGCGGCGGCAACCTGTTTACCCAATGCGAGCCGGAAGGCTTCCGCAAAATCACTTTCTACCCCGACCGCCCCGACGTGATGTCGGTGTTCACCGCCACCATCACCGCCGATGCCAAACGCTATCCCGTGCTGCTTTCCAACGGCAACAAAATCGGCAGCGGCACGCTTTCAGACGGCCGCCATTGGGTGAAATGGGCCGACCCGTTCGCCAAACCCAGCTATCTGTTTGCCCTGGTGGCAGGTGATTTGAATCTGACACGCGACAGCTTCACCACGATGAGCGGGCGCGAAGTGGCCATTGAGTTTTACACCCGCGCCGAAGATGCGGATAAAGTGGATTTTGCCGTTCAATCGCTCAAACACGCGATGAAATGGGACGAAACCCGCTTCAACCTCGAATACGACCTCGATATCTACATGGTTGTGGCCGTGGGCGACTTCAACATGGGCGCGATGGAAAACAAAGGCCTCAACATTTTCAACACCAAATATGTGCTGGCCGACAGCCGCACCGCCACCGATGCCGACTTCGCCGCCGTAGAAAGCGTGATTGCCCACGAATATTTCCACAACTGGACGGGCAACCGCGTAACCTGCCGCGACTGGTTCCAGCTTTCGCTCAAAGAAGGCTTGACCGTGTTCCGCGATCAGGAATTTTCGGCCGACCGCATCAGCCACGCCACCTGCCGCATCGAAAACGTTGCCATGCTGCGCGCACTCCAGTTTCCCGAAGATGCCGGCCCCACCGCCCACCCCGTCCGCCCCGCCTCATACGAAGAAATGAACAACTTCTACACCATGACCGTGTATGAAAAAGGCGCCGAAGTGGTGCGCATGTATCACACCCTGCTGGGCGAAGCCGGTTTCCAAAAAGGCATGAAGCTCTATTTCGAGCGCCACGACGGCCAAGCCGTTACCTGCGACGACTTCCGCGCCGCCATGGCCGACGCCAACGGCATCAACCTCGACCGCTTCGCCCTGTGGTACAGCCAGGCCGGCACGCCCGTGTTAGACGTGAAAGGCCGTCTGAACGGCAGCGGCGGCTACGAATTAACCGTTAAACAAACCGTGCCGCCCACGCCCGACATGGCCGAAAAACAGCCCATGACCATGCCGCTGAAAGTTGCCCTGTTCGATGCAGAAAACGGCCGCCAAATT
>JBHALY010000218.1:0-6172 GCA_041827905.1 Neisseria dentiae | reverse complement strand
CAACTCTATGCCGAACTTTCGCCGCTGTTTGAAGCCGTCGATGCCAGCATCGATAACTTGGGCAGCTTCCGCAACACCCTGCGCGGCAGCCTGCGTATCAACGGCAACCAGCATGCCTTCCGTTATGTGTTGTGGCACAAATTGGAACGCTTTGTCCGCGATTATCCCGAAGTGCAATTGGAATTGAGCAGCGAAACCCGTTTTGTCGATATCGTCGCCGAGCGCTTTGATGCGGGCATCCGCTTGGGCAGCCATGTGGCGCAGGATATGGTGGCGGTACGCATTTCGCCGCCGTTAACCGTACGCGTGGTCGGCAGCCCCGATTATCTGGCGCGCTACGGAGTGCCGCAAACGCCCGCCGACCTTTCCGCACACGCCTGCCATTCTTCGCGGCTGCCGTCTTCGGGCGGTGTGTGGCCGTGGGATTTCCGCCACCCCGAAAGCGGCGAAACCCTGCTGTTCCACCCGCAGGCGCGCCTGCTTGCCAACAACAGCAGCGAGTTGCTCAAACAAATCGCGCTCTCCGGCTTGGGCTTGGTATGCGTGTTCGACGACATCGTGCAGCAGGAACTCGACAGCGGCGAACTGGTGAGCGTGCTCGACGATTGGGCGATGCGCTACGACGGCTATTATCTCTATTACCCCAACCGCCGCATGAATTCGCCGCTGCTCAAAGCGTTAGTGGCGGCGTTGCGGGAATGACAATACTATTTGAGACCCTTGCAAGACTACCTTAAGGCCGTATGAAAACTTAAGGCGGATACGCGGTTTTCGGAAACACACACTCGTCATTACCGGGCTTGACCCGGCAATCCAGCGCCGGATATTTCAGAAACATCAGTCTTTTGTCTGAAGGAAAAATACTGGATTATCGGGTCAAGCCCGATAATGACGGGATTTAAGCATTTCAGACGGCCTTAAGGCAGTTTTGCAAAGGCTTCTATATTTTTAAATTTAAGCCGCTTTGGATTCACTATATACAAAAGCCTCAGGCCATCTGAAAACTTTTCAGACGGCCTGAGGCTTTTATAAAGATTCCCTATCTACCGAATCAAATGCACTGCGCCAATTTCTTCACAATCTCCGCAGCCGCTTGGTTTTTATCGGTTTCGGGGAAGGCGGTTTCACCTGTTTCAGTGATAATGGTGATGCGGTTGACGGCTTTGCCCATTGCGGTGGCCACATCGTTGGCTACCAGCATGGGAATGCCTTTCTTCAGGCGTTTGGCGCGCGCGTGTTCGATCACGTTTTCGCTTTCGGCGGCGAAACCCACGCAAAACGGCGGGTGCGCCAATTTGGCTACCGAGGCGAGAATATCGGGGTTTTCGGCCAACTCGATAACGGGCGGCGTGCCGGCGGGGTTTTTCTTCAGCTTTTGCGTGCTGCTGTTTTTCACTTTGTAGTCGGCCACGGCGGCCACCGAAATGAAAACGTCTTGGCCGCCGACTCGGTTCATCACCGCGCGATACATGGCTTCCGCGTTCACGGCCTGTTCAACGTGCGCCAAACCGGCGGGAATACCTGTTTGAATCTGGCCGTAAACCAGGCTGACTTCCGCTCCGGCGGCGCGGCAGGCGCGAGCGAGCGCCATGCCCATTTGGCCGCTGGAAATATTGGTGATGCCGCGCACGGGGTCGATGGCTTCAAACGTTGCGCCTGCCGTTATCAGCACTTTTTTGCCCTGCAATAATTTGTCGGCCCACATATCGGGCAACAGGTCGGCCAGCTCGGCGGCTTCGGGCATACGGCCCACGCCGGTTTCGCCGCAAGCCTGCTCGCCTTCGGCGGGCTGGAACACGGTGATGCCGTCTGCAAGCAGCTGTGCGATATTGCGTTGGTTGGCGGGGTTGAACCACATTTCCACATTCATGGCGGGCGCGACGGCCAGCGGGCATTTGCGTGCGGCGGCCAGATTGGTGAGCAGGTTGTCGGCGATGCCGCACGCGATTTTGGCGATGGTGTTGGCGCTGGCGGGCGCAATCAGAAACACGTCGGCCTCGCGGGTGAGGTTGATGTGCGCCATACCGTTGCCGCCGCTCCCGCCGCTGTGGGTTTCGGCCAGCACGGGGTTACCGCTTAAAGCCTGAAAAGTGAGCGGCGAAACGAATTCGGTGGCGGCGCGGCTCATCACCACGGTTACGCTGTGACCTTGCTTTTTCAAAAGGCGCACGAGTTCGCACGATTTATAGGCGGCAATGCCGCCGCTGATACCGAGTAGGATGTGTTTGCTCATAATCAATCTTATTTTGGGTGTGAAAGGCCGTCTGAAAACGCAGTTTGTTTTTTCAGACGGCCTTTCACAGTTAAGTCTGTCAATAAACCGAAATCACTGGCGGGTTAACGCCAAAGCCTGCTGCTGGTGCCGCACCAGCTCGGCCACGCCTTTCTGCCCCAGCCTGATCAGCTCGCCCAATTCCGCCACGCTGAACGGCGCGCCTTCCGCCGTGCCCTGTATTTCGATGATTTTGCCCGAGGCCGTCATCACCATGTTGACATCGCTCTCGCAGCCGGAATCTTCGGGGTAGTCCAAATCCAGCAGCGGCACGCCGCCGACCACGCCGGCCGACACCGCCGCCACGGCTTCGCGCACGGGATTGTGCAGCAGCATGCCCGCCGCCGATAATTTATCCACCGCCATCTGCAAAGCCACAAACGCACCCGTGATGCTGGCGGTGCGCGTGCCGCCGTCGGCCTGGATAACGTCGCAGTCGATTAAAATCTGCCGCTCGCCCAGGCTTTCCAAATCCACCACCGCACGCAGCGAACGGCCGATCAGGCGCTGGATTTCCTGCGTGCGCCCGCTCTGTTTGCCCGCCGCGGCCTCGCGGCGCATGCGCGAAGCGGTGGATGCGGGCAGCATGCCGTATTCCGCCGTAACCCAGCCCTGCCCTTTGCCGCGCAGAAACGGCGGCACGTTTTCGTCAACCGACGCGGTGCAGATAACTTTGGTGTTGCCGCACTCGATTAACACCGAGCCGTCGGCATGGGGCAGAAAATCGGGCGTGATGCGGATTTCGCGCAAAGCGTCGGCAGCACGGGAGGTGCGGGTGTAGTCAGCCATCGGTTTTATTCCTCAAATTCAATGTGTGCGGATTATAACACGCGCAGATATGGTATATTTCGGCCGATTTCACTCGCAAACACCACACGGAGTAAAACACCATGACCATCCACAGCATGACCGGCTTTGCCAACGCCGCGGGCGAATGCGGCGCCAAACGCATCAACTTGGAAGTGCGCGCCGTCAACCACCGCTATCTCGACGTGCAGTTCCGTATGCCCGACGATTTGCGCCACCTCGAAAGCAGCCTGCGCGAAAGTATCGCCGCACGCGCCGCACGCGGCAAGCTCGAGTGCCGCATCCAGATTCAAGACATCGCATCAGGCGCGCAAAGCCTGAACGTGAATCAGGATTTGGTGGCGCAACTGGCCGAAATCAACAAAAAATGGCGCAAAAAACACGAAGGCTTGGGCAAACTCACCGTGGCCGACATTCTGAAATTCCCCGGCGTGCTTGCCAGCCAAAGCGAAGACGAAGAAGCCTTCGCCCAAACCGTGCAGTCGCTGCTAAACCAAGCCTTAACCGATTTTGCCGCCGCCCGGGCGCGAGAAGGCGAAAAACTGGCGCAGCACCTGCTGAGCCGCTTAGATGAAATGGAAAACATCATCAACAACTTAAGCGGCATTTTCCCCGGCCTGCTCGAAGCGCATATGGAAAAAGTGAGAGGCCGTCTGAAAGAAGCGGTGGAAACCATCGACAACGACCGCCTGCAACAGGAATTCACCCTGTTTATGCAGAAGTCCGACGTCGACGAAGAATTCAGCCGCCTGCGCACCCATATCGGCGAAGTGCGCCGCATCGTTACCACCGCCAAAGGCAGCGTGGGCAAACGTTTGGATTTTCTGATGCAGGAACTCAACCGCGAAGCCAACACGCTGGGCAGCAAGGCCATCGCCGCCGAATGTACGCAGGCATCGGTGGAATTGAAAGTGCTTATCGAGCAGATGCGCGAACAGGTGCAGAATATCGAATAAGCGTTTGACCCACCTAATCCATAAACAGACCATGCAGGCCGTCTGAAAATCTTTTTCAGACGGCCTGCAACCTTTAAAAAACACCCCGCGCCCGCAACCGTTCCGCCCTACCCGCCCTGTGCTACAATTCAATTCCTTTTCCCACTCCACCGCAAACCGCCATGACCACACCCGCCATCGAACACGTTCAAGCCGTTGCCTTTGATTTGGACGGCACGCTCTGCGATTCCGTGCAAGACCTCGCCGCTGCCGCCAACGCCACCCGCGAACACATGGGCTTACCGCCACTGCCCGAACACACCGTAGAAAGCTATGTCGGCGACGGCCTCGCCAACCTCGTCCACCGCGTGCTCACCGACAGCCGCGACGGCCAAGTGGACCAAAACCGCTGGGAACAGGCGTTTACCTTCTTTATCCGCTACTACCGCGAACACCTGAGCGTGTTCACCCGCCCCTATCCCGAAACCGAAGCCGGCCTTGGCCTACTCAAATCGCTGGGCATTCCGCTGGTGGTGATTACCAACAAAAACGAAGTGCTGGCCGCCGAGCTGCTCAAACAACTGCACTTGGCCGATTATTTCAGCCTGATACTCGGCGGCGACAGCCTGCCCGAAAAAAAACCCAGCCCGCTGCCGCTGCTGCACGCCGCCGAAGTGCTCGGCATCGCCCCCGCCGATATGCTGATGGTGGGCGACTCCGCCAACGACATCCTCGCCGCCAAAGCCGCCGGCTGCCTGAGCGTGGGCGTAACCTTCGGCTACGGCGACATGACCCTGCTCTCACAAGAGCCTGCCACCAAACCCGACTGGCTGATCGGCTCGCTGCCCGAAATCTACGAAAACCTGCAACCGCAAAAAGCGCAAGACGAATAACATTGAGGCCGTCTGAAACCCTTTTCAGACGGCCTAACATATTCACTAAAACCCTTTTCCAACCCGCAATGAAACCGCAAAAATCCCTGCGCGCCCGCGCCCTCGATATTCTCTCCCGCCAGGAAACCAGCCGCGCCGAACTCAAACGCAAACTCGCGCCCCATGCCGAAAGCGAAGAGGAACTCGAGCTGCTCTTAAACGAGCTGGCCGAGCGCCGCTGGCAGTCCGACGAACGTTTCGCCGAAACCTATGTACACAGCAAAAGCCGCCAACACGGCCGCCTGCGCCTGCAACAGGCTTTACAGGCCAAAGGCGTGAGCGAAGACACCGCCCGCAGTTTTCTGCCCGACCGCGACAGCGAACTGCAAACCGCCGTGGCCGTGCTGCGCAAAAAATTCAAAGCCCCCGCCGCCGATTTGAAAGAAAAGCAAAAACAGGCGCGCTTTCTCGCCTATCGGGGTTTCGATATGGACATCATCCAAACCGCTCTGAAAAACGGCTGGAACGATGATGAAGAATGGGAATAACGCCAAAGCCCGCAAAATATATTCAGGCCGATGCCTTTGCCAAATATGCCTTAAGGCCGTCTGAAACATCCCAAAAACACTGTCATACTCGGGCTTGACCCGAGTATCTTTTTGTTTCAAAAGAAATGGCAGATGCTCGGGTCCAGCCCGAGCATGACGCAGAACTCTAAAATACCGAAACAGCTTGCAAAAGCCACAGGCCGTCTGAAATCTTTCAGACGGCCTGAATTGCCTTTACGGCTGTCGCATCCAACCGCGCCCTACCCCATCATATCCAACCGTGCCTGCGGCGGCAGCAGCAACTGGTAGGCGGGCACGCCGAGGGCGAGCGCCATTTTTTCGATGTTCGACAACGCGATATTCCAGCGCTTGCGCTCCACCGCCGACACATAAGTGCGGTCCAGCCCGCACCGGCGCGCCAGCTCTTCTTGCGACCAGCCTTGGTTCACGCGGAAAAGGCGCATATTGTAGGCCAGCACGGCGCGCAAATCGTCTTCGGCGGGCAGCTCGGCGGGGGCGGTCAGTTTGTTGCTCATGATGTTTCCTTTGTGAATTTGCTTTCACGGATTTTACTTCACCGTCAGAAAAAATCAATATGAGACCTTTGCAAAACAGCCATCTGCGGCGCATTTCTGCGTTGCAGCGTTGCTCGCTCGCTTGCCTAACTCTATGTTATGTCTGCGCTCACTGCGCTACTGCGCCTTGAACTGCATCCACATCTGACTGTTTTGCAAAGGT
>JBHALY010000217.1:0-4209 GCA_041827905.1 Neisseria dentiae | reverse complement strand
GTGCTTGTTATTGTTTGAAATTGAACATTTTGATTGATTAACCAACAGAATGACAGAATATGCTGAGTGCCATTATTGTTGAAGATGAAGTATTGGCGGCAGAGCGTTTGCGGGTTCTGCTGGAAGAGTGCAATGTTGTTTTGCTGAAGATTTTCCATCATGCCCAGCCCGCTTTGGATTGGTTGAGTATCCATGAAGTGGATATTGTATTCGCCGATATCGGCCTGCCAGAGATTACCGGCTTGGATTTTGTCGAGCGCATTAAGCGGGTGGCGAAGAAGCAGCCTGAAATTATTTTTACGACGGCATACGAAGAACATGCTTTGCGTGCTTTCGAGCTTGCGGCTGCGGATTATCTGCTTAAGCCGATTAAGGTTTCGCGTTTGCAAACGGCGTTGGAGCGGTTGAATGAGAAGCACCGCGAAAAGGCCGATGATTTTACACATTTCAAAGTGTTCAACCGTAACCGTATGGTTGAGATTCCGTGGCAGCAGGTGCGTTATTTGTTGGCCGAGCATAAAACGGTGTTTTTGTTTACTGGCGACGGCCAGAGTTATGAATTGCCGAAAACGCTGGTTTATTGGGAAGAGTTGTTGGGGGAGAAGGTTATTCGTATCCACCGTAATGCTTTGGTGTTCCGCCATACGTTGGATTGCTTGATCCGCTTGGATAACGGCGAGGAAGACGATAATAATGCCACTTGGGGCGCCCGTATTTTGGATGTGGAGAAACCTTTGGCTGTTAGCCGTCGGCAATTGGCCGCTATCCGCAAAATTTTGCGGGAAGGGTGAAGCTGGGTTTTTTGATACATTATCTGTTTTGTGTCGAAGAATTTTTATCGGTTAACGGTATATTTTGTTAACGAAAGAGGCCGTCTGAAGTGTTTCAGACGGCCTCTTTGCGGCTGGGCGGTTTGGGAGAGGTTTTTGTCAAACTCAAGTATTGCGCGGGTATGTTAGAAGCCGCGATGGTTTGAAAAGCTTCGGATTGTGTAAGGCTGCGGTTTACTTCGCCAGCTCCCGGTCGATTTCCTGATAGAGCTTGGCGAAATCCGGTTCGCCGACAAAGGTTTTCAGCAGTTCGCCTTTTTTATTGACGAAAAACGAAGTGGGGGCGACTTTTACGCCGAAGGCTTTGCCGGTTTTGCCGTCGGCATCATACATAACGGTAAACGGCAGTTGCCGGTCGGCGGCATAGTTTTTGACGCTTTCCAGCGGGTCGTAGGGCAGGGAAATGGCGATGATTTGGAAATCTTTGCCGTGGTAGTCTTTGGCGGTTTGGATTAACTTGGGCATTTCGCTGACGCAGCCGGGGCAGGAGGGATACCAAAAGTTAATCAGGGTAACTTTGCCCTGCAAGTCGGCATTGCTGACGGTTTTGCCGTTTAAGTCGGGCAGGGAAAAGGCGGTGGCGGGTTGGTTTTTCGGCCACAGCACGAAGGCGAGCAGGGCGGCGACAATGAGTGCGGCGGCGGCGGTTAGGATTTTTTTCATGATTCGGCGTGTGTGTGTTCGGTTAAAAAGGTTAGTAATTCGGCCGGCAGATCGGTGGTGCGGCCGTTGGCGGCGCTGACGGGAACCAGCGTGATGTCGGCTTCGGCGGCGGTTTTGCCGGTGTCGCTGCGGCGGATGGTTTGGCGGAGCACAACTTGGCGGGGTTCGGCAGACTGGATTCGGGTGGCGATATCCAGCGTTTGGCCTTCTTGTGCGGCGCGCAGGTAGCGGATGTCGATACGGGCAACTACCATCATGATGCCGTCGAGCAGGCGTAGCAGGTTGTGCCGTTCGAAAAAAGCCCAGCGCGCTTCTTCGAGAAATTCGAGATAGCGCGCGTTGTTGACGTGGCCGTAGCCGTCGAGGTGGTAACTGCGTATGCGTATGCGGGTCATGCGAAAGGCCGTCTGAAAACTTAATTCAGGGTGATGGGCTGGAAGATTTCGCGGCCGAGCGGTTCTTGTTCCAAATCGGTCAATACGGTGGAAAGTTGGATGTCGAACCATTCGTTGAAGATGTCGGGGTCCAAATCGGGCCATAGGCTTTCGTCTTCGCACCAGTCGGCCAGCTCGGCGGCGAAAAGCTGTTCGTAGCGGCTTTCGATTTCGTCCCACACTTCGTCGGCGGTTTCGCAGGGGCGCACGAGATAGGAATTGGAATCGGCCTGCAAGTCTTCGAGACGGATGTCTTCGGGGCTTTCGGGCAGTGATTGCAGCCAGTTCCAAAACGGCTCGAGAGGAATCAGGAAAAATACGCTGCGGTTAACTTCATACATGGCTGTGCTCCTGCAAATAGATGGGGCAATGATATAGCAAAGGGGGGTGAAAATCTATAATGGTTCGGGCGTCAGCCTGAGACCTTTGCAAAACCCCCATCTGCGGCGCATTTCTGCGTTGTGCGCTGCTCGCTCGCTTGCCTAACTTTATGTTATGTCTGCGCTCGCTGCGCTGCTACGCCTTGAACTGCATCCACATCTGGGGGTTTTACAAAGGTCCCAGCCTGTACGAATCTGCTGTTTGTGGCATATTTTTGCGTGGTGCGCTGTTGTGTTGCAAGCGGTGTCTGTTAAAAATCTTCGGCCGTCTGAAAATGTTTTCAGACGGCCTTGGGGGCGTGCACCTGTTTATTCGCGGTGGTAGGGATGGTTGTGCAGAATCGATGCGGCGCGGTAGAGCTGTTCGGTGAGCAGTACGCGCACCATGCCGTGCGGCAGGGTGAGGCTGGACAGGCGCAGCATCAGGCGCGCCTGTTGTTTGAGCCGGTCGGTCATGCCGTCGGCGCCGCCGATAACGAAGCAGACGTGTTCGCCGTTGCGCTGCCAGTTTTCCAAATGCCCCGCCAGTTCTACCGATGTAGGGGCTTTGCCGCGCTCGTCGAGCACCACCAAAAACGCGCCGGCGGGGATGGCTTCGAGTATGCGTTTTTCTTCTGCGGCCATGCCTTGGGCGGCATTCACGCCGGCACCGCGCTTTTCGGGTTTGATTTCTTTTAAGGTGTAGCAAACGTCGCGCCCGAAACGCTTGGCATATTCGTTGACGGCCTCGTCGACCCAGCGCGGCATTTTGGTGCCGACGGCCAAAACGGTGATGTTCATGACGGATAATCTTTCTGCTACGGTTGATGGATTGTGCTTTCAGACGGCCTTAAGATATTGTGCAATGGTTCAGGCCGTCTGAAAAAGTTTTTCAGACGGCCTGTCGGCACATTAATAATGCGGCGGGATTTCGTCTGCCGGATTGTATGCGGCATCGCTGCCTTCGCCTCCCTTTTCTTGCAGACGCCGGTAGAGCAGCCTGAGCTGCCCCTGCTGCAAATCTAACGCTTGCTGCATCTTGGCGACGGTGTCGCTGAGGCTGTCGATTAAATCGGCCTGCAACGCGGTTTGGATTTCCAATTCGGTAATGCGGTTTTCGAGGTTTTGCATCACAACACCATGGCGGCAATCCAGCCCGACACCATCAGCGGCAGGTTGTAGTGTAGAAAGGTGGGGATAACCGTGTCGCGCATATGGTCGTGCTGGCCGTCCACATTCAAACCGGCGGTGGGGCCGAGGGTGGAGTCGGATGCGGGCGAACCGGCATCCCCCAGCGCGCCTGCGGTGCCGATAATCGCCAGCGTTGCCATTGGCGAGAAGCCCATGCCCACGCACAGCGGCACATAAATCGCGGTGATAATCGGCAGGGTGGAAAACGAGCTGCCGATGCCCATGGTAACCAACAGCCCCACCAGCAGCATCACAAAAGCAGCCATACCTTTGCTGCCGGCAAACATATCGGCGGAGGCTTTCACCAGCGGCTCGATTTGGCCGGTGGCCTTCATCACTTCGGCGAAACCCTGGGCGGCAATCATGATAAAGCCGATCATCGCCATCATTTTCACGCCGTTGTTGAACACGGCATCGGCTTCGCCCCAGCGCACCACACCGGCGGCCATAAACACGGCAAAGCCCACCATTGCGCCCAGCAGCAGCGAATCGGCCCATAGCTGCACGACAAACGACACCACAATCGCCGCCAACGCCACCCAGCTGCGGTAGGCAGACATTTTCGGCTGCACCATCGCCTGATGGTTGGCTGCCACATCGGCGGAAGTGTTTTGATAGGCGCGCGGGCGGCGGTAGCTGAAAAACACCGCAATCAGCAGGCCGGCAACCATGCCCAAAGCGGGAATGGTCATGGCGTGAATCACGTTCACATTATCCACGTTCAGGCCCGAC
>JBHALY010000216.1:0-3522 GCA_041827905.1 Neisseria dentiae | reverse complement strand
CCGCGAAACATTGGGCGTGGCCGCTTGGCGCGAGGTGCCGACCAATCCGGCGGTGCTCGGCTCGATTGCCTTGGCGGATATGCCGCAAATCAAACAGGTGTTTATCAACGCGCCTTCCGGCTGGCGCACGCAGGATTTGCAACGCCGCCTGTTCGTTACCCGCCGCCGCATCGAAAAACGCATCGATCATCCCGATTTCTATATTTGCAGCTTTTCCAACCAAACCGTGATTTATAAAGGTTTGTGTATGCCCAAAGACTTGCCCAAGTTTTATCTCGATTTGGGCGATTTGCGCATGCAGTCTGCCATCTGTTTGTTCCACCAGCGTTTTTCCACCAATACCCAGCCGCGTTGGAAATTGGCGCAGCCCTTCCGCTATCTGGCGCACAACGGCGAAATCAACACCATTTCCGGCAACCGTGCGTGGGCGCGGGCGCGGGCGTATAAATACCACACGCCGCTGATTCCCGATTTGCAGACCGCCGCACCGTTTGTGAACGAGAGCGGCTCGGATTCCAGCTCGCTCGACAATATGCTTGAAGTGTTCGTGTGCGGCGGCATGGACTTGTTCCGCGCCATGCGTCTGTTGGTGCCGCCCGCCTGGCAGCAAAACCCCGATATGGACGACGATTTGCGCGCCTTCTACGACTTCAATTCCATGCACATGGAGCCGTGGGACGGCCCGGCCGGCATCGTGCTTTCAGACGGCCGTTATGCCGCTTGTAACCTCGACCGCAACGGCCTGCGCCCCGCGCGTTATGTGATTACCCAAGACCGCCTGATTACCATTGCTTCCGAAGTGGGCATTTGGGATTACGCGCCCGACGAAGTGGTGGAAAAAGGCCGCGTCGGCCCCGGCCAATTGCTGGTGATCGACACCAAAAACGGCAAGCTGCTGCATTCGGCCGAAATCGACAATGAATTGCGCGCCCGCCATCCGTACCGCGAATGGCTGGATAAAAACGTGCAGCGCCTGATTCCGTTTGAGCAGCTGCCCGACAACGAAGCCGGCGAATCGGCGATGAACGCCGATATGCTGGCCGTGTATCAGAAGCAGTTTCTCTATGACCGCGAAGAGCTGGAAAGCATCGTGCGCGTGTTGGGCGAAGACGGGCAGGAAGCCGTCGGCTCGATGGGCGACGATACGCCGTTTGCCGTGCTCTCCGAGCGTCCGCGCCTGATTTTCGACTATTTCCGCCAATATTTCGCGCAAGTGACTAACCCGCCTATCGACCCCTTGCGCGAAGCGCACGTGATGAGCCTCACCACCAGCATCGGCCGCGAGATGAGCGTGTTTTTCGAAGCCGAAGGCATGAGCCACCGCGTGAACTTCAAATCGCCGGTGCTGTTGTATTCCGATATGCAGCAACTGTTGCGTCTGCCCGAAGCACACTACAAACACACCGTGCTCGATGCCACTTATTCCCCCGACAGCGGCCTGAAAGCCGCCGTCGAAACCCTGTGCAACCAGGCCGAAGAAGCCGTGCGCAACGGCACGGTGCTGCTGGTGGTTTCAGACAGGCATATCGCGCAAGACCGCCAGCCGATTCCGTCTGCCTTGGCGGTGGGCGCGATTCAAAACCGCTTGGTGGCCGCCAATCTGCGTTGCGACGCCAACATCATTGTGGAAACCGCCGAAGCACGCAACCCGCACCATTTCGCCGTGTTGATCGGCTTGGGTGCCACCGCCGTTTATCCGTATCTGGCGTATGAAAGTTTGGCGCAAATGGTAAATGCCGGCGCGATTGCCAAACCCTTGCGCGTGGTGATGGCCAATTTCCGCAACGGTATCAACAAAGGTTTGTACAAAATCATGTCGAAAATGGGCATTTCCTGCGTATCGTCTTACCGCTGCGCGCGCCTGTTCGAATTGGTGGGCATGAACCAAGAAATCGTCGATTTGTGTTTCCCCGGCATCACCAGCCGCGTGGAAGGCGCATCGTTCTCCGATCTGCACGAGCAGATTTCCGCCACCCGCAAACGTGCGTGGCGACGCAGCCAAGGCGTTGACGCCGGCGGCCTGTTGAAATTCAAACCGCAGGGCGAATACCACGCCTATAACCCCGAAGTGGTCAATACCATTCAGGCGGCGGTGAACAGCGGCGATTACGCCAAATACCGCCTCTACCGCGATGCCGTCAACAACCGCCCGGTAACCACCATCCGCGACATGCTGCGGCTGAAAACCGAAAACTGCACGCCGATTGATATCAGCAAAGTCGAGCCGTCTGAAAACCTGTTCAAACGCTTCGACAGCGCCGCCATGTCGATCGGTGCATTAAGCCCCGAAGCGCACGAATCGCTGGCCATTGCCATGAACCGCTTGGGCGGCTATTCCAACTCCGGCGAGGGGGGCGAAGACCCGAAACGCTACGGCACCGAAAAAGTGTCGCGCATCAAACAGGTGGCTTCCGGCCGTTTCGGCGTTACCCCCGCTTATCTGATGAGCGCCGACGTGATTCAGATTAAAGTGGCGCAAGGCGCGAAACCCGGCGAGGGCGGCCAGCTGCCCGGCGACAAAGTAACACCTTATATCGCCCAACTGCGCTACGCTGTGCCCGGTTCCACCCTGATTTCGCCGCCGCCGCACCACGATATTTATTCCATCGAAGACTTGGCGCAGCTGATTTTCGACCTCAAACAAATCAACCCCAAAGCCCTGATTTCGGTGAAACTGGTGTCGCTGCCCGGCGTCGGCACCATCGCCACCGGCGTGGCCAAAGCCTATGCCGACCTGATTACCATCGCCGGCTACGACGGCGGCACCGGCGCCTCGCCTTTATCCAGCGTGAAATACTGCGGCTCGCCGTGGGAATTGGGCTTGGCCGAAGCGCAACAGGCTCTGGTTGAAAACAACCTGCGCCACAAAGTGCGCCTGCAAGTGGACGGCGGCCTGAAAACCGGCCTCGATATCATCAAAGCCGCCATTCTCGGCGCCGAAAGCTTCGGCTTCGGCACCGGCCCGATGGTGGCGCTCGGCTGCCGCTACCTGCGCATCTGCCACCTGAACAACTGCGCCACCGGCATCGCCACCCAAGACGACACCCTGCGCGGCAAGCATTATCACGGCGATGCCGAAAAAGCGATGAACTATTTCCGCTTTATCGCCCAAGACGTACGCGAAATCCTCGCCGAACTCGGCGTGGAAAAACTCACCGACCTGATCGGCCGCACCGAACTTTTGGAAATCATCGAAGGCAAAACCGCCAAACAACGCGGGCTGGATTTGGCCAAACTGCTGTACTCGCCCAAAGTGCCCGACGGCAGCGCGCGTTACTGCACGCAAAACAACGCCCCGTTCGATAAAGGCCGTCTGAACGCCGAGATTGTGCGCGAAGCGCAAGAAGCGCTGGAAAACGGCAGCGGTGCCGACATGAGCTTCGACATTTCCAATCTCGACCGCAGCGTCGGCGCCGCACTCTCCGGCATCATTGCCCAAGCGCACGGCAACCGCGGCAAAACCGGCCAGGAATTCAACATCAGCCTCAACGGCACCGCCGGCCAAAGCCTCGGCGTGTGGCT
>JBHALY010000215.1:0-5519 GCA_041827905.1 Neisseria dentiae | reverse complement strand
GTTTGACCACCGAATAAGTGTCTTCTTCGATGATTTTATACGGCACGCCGATGCTTTCGAGATATTCGGGCAAAACGTGTTCGGGAAAGCCGGGCTGTTTTTGGTCGAGATTGACGGCCACCAGCTCGAAATCCACCGGTGCGGAGGCCTGCAACTGGCGCAGGATGTCCAAAAGCGCATAGCTGTCTTTGCCGCCCGAGAGACACACCATGATTTTGTCGCCGTTTTCAATCATGTTGAAATCGTTGACGGCATCGCCCACGGCATGACGCAGGCGTTTGTTGAGTTTGTTATTTTCGAGTTCGTGTTTGGGTTTTTTAGACATGGCAAAAAGCGGGCGGGCAAAAGCTGTGATTGTACCCCAAAACCGGTTAGGCCGTCTGAAAACGAGCCGTGAAAACAAACGCGGCGCAGTTTTTTCAGCGTTGAAAATAAAACGCGTTTGTTATCACGGTTTTTGCATCACATATCGGGCGGCCTGACAAACTTTCCGCCGCTGGGCTATAATCCGAATCCGGTCTGTTTCTGTATCCTACGGAAGAGCTTTATGAAAAAGATTTTGTTAGCCGTCGCCGTGCTGCTGGTGGCCGCCTGCGGTTTCCACTTAAAAGGCATGGGCGGCATCTCCGGCTCGCTGCCTTATCAGTCGTGGCATGTTGCCAACGGCCAATCCATGCAGCAGCCGCTTGAAAACGCCTTGCGCCGCGCCAGCGGCAAACCGGTGGGCGCATCCGAAGCGCAGGCCACGGTAACGGTGAATCATATCGGCACCCGCCGTGACGTGTTCACCGTTACCCGCGCCGCCGTCATCAACGAATATCTGCTGGTGTTGCAGGTGGAGGCGCAGGCCAGCGTGAACGGCCAACCCGTGGGCGAGCCGATAGCGGTGCAGGTTGAGCGCAAAATGGATTATGCCGACAGCGAAGTGTTGGGCAAGGCCGAAGAAGAAAACACCATTTGGTCGGAAATGCGCACCGATGCTGCCGACCAGATCGTTCGCCGCCTCACCTTTCTGAAAGCGCAGTAATGCCGGTGATGAACATCGGCGAATTGTCACCCGATCTGCCGCTCAAGCCCCTGTATGTGATACACGGCGAAGAGGATTTGCTGCGCGTAGAGGCTTTGGACAATCTGCGCGCCGCCGCCAAAAAACAGGGCTACCTCAACCGCGAAGTCTATACCGCCGACAGCGCTTTCGATTGGAACGAACTTCTGCAATCGGCAGGCAGCATGGGGCTGTTTGCTGATTTGAAACTTTTGGAAATCCACATTCCCGGCGGCAAACCCGGCAAAAACGGCGGCGACGCGCTGCAAACGCTGGCCGAACGCCTGCCCGAAGACACGGTAACCGTGGTGATACTGCCCAAGCTCGAGCGCGCCCAAACGCAGGCCAAATGGTTTGCCTCGCTGGCGGCGCACGGCGTGGTGTTGGAAGCCAAAGCCGTTACCGGTGCCGCGCTGCCGCAATGGATACGCGGCCGTCTGAACCGCCTCAACCTCGATATCGAAGCCGACGCGCTGGCGCTGTTTGCCGAGCGTGTGGAAGGCAACCTGCTGGCCGCCAAACAGGAAATCGACAAACTCGCCCTGCTGCACCCCGCAGGGCATCTGGTCAACATGGCCGATGCCGAAGCCGCCGTCGCCAACGTGGCCCGTTTCGACGTGTTCCAGCTTGCCGGCGCATGGATGGGCGGCGACGCCCCCCGTGTGGCGCGCCTGCTCGAAGGTTTGGAAGCGGAAGGCGAAGAACCCGTGCTGTTGTTGTGGGCCGTGGCCGAAGATATCCGCACCCTTATCCGCTTAACCGCCGCCCTCAAGCAGGGGCAGAGCGTGCAGGCCGTGCGCAACAGCCTGCGCCTGTGGGGCGACAAGCAAACCCTCGCGCCGGCGGCGGTCAAACGCATCAGCATCAACCGCCTGCTCGCCGCCCTGCAAGACTGCGCCCGCATCGACCGCATCATCAAAGGCGCGGAAGAAGGCAACGCATGGGCCGAATTCAAACATCTGGTTACGGGATTGGCGGGATAAGGCTATAATGCGCCTGTTTTTCAAAAAGGCCGTCTGAAACCTTTCCGCCGCGCGGCAACTGTTTTCAGACGGCCTGTATCGAACCGTGAAGATTGTAAGGAACACCCACATGGATAACAAAACCAAACTCCGCTTGGGCGGCCTGGCCGTTTTGGCCACGGCCGTACTGAGCCTGATATTCGTTTTATTCACCGATTCGTGGCCGGTGGCCATTTTGCTGGCCGTTGCCGTGATGGCGGGCGTTATCGGCGGTATGATTTGGACGACGCGCCGCCAGCAGCGCCAGTTTCTCGAACGCCTGAAAAAATTCGATATCGACCCCGAAAAAGGCCGCGTCAACGAAGCCAACCTGCGCCGTATGTACCACACCGGCGGGCAGGCGCAGAAAGATGCGGTTACCATCATCTGCCTGTCGCAGAAATGCTCGGTGGAAGAAGCGCACGCCATGTTTAAAAACCGCCCGACCCGCCAGCAGATGAATCAAATGGCGCAGCAGCAGATGAAAGGCCAGCGCAGGCCGCACCGCTGATAAGGCATTACGGATAACGGCAGGCCGTCTGAAAAAGATTTTTCAGACGGCCTTGTTTATATAGTGGCTTAAATTCAAAATAGGACAAGGCGCCGAGCCGCAGACAGTACAAATAGTACGGCAAGGCGAGGCAACGCTGTACTATTTTGAATTTAAGCCACTATAACTTGGATTATTCGGTTCGTACTTTCTTTACTTCATAACCCAAAAAGGTTTCCCGCACCTTAACGGTGATGGAGTCGCCGACCGTGCCGCTGCCTTGCCGGCACACCGAAACCCTAACGCCGGTTTCTAAAACAAGCCGCCATCTATCGCAGCTTTTACGCCGGTAGTGAACACCGTCGATTTTGGCCTGCATAGTGTGTTCTCGTGCGAAGCGCAAGCTCAGCCAATCAGCGGCCAAAACAACCAAAAACAACACTACGGTTATATCGGACCATACTCTAAAAAAGCTCTTCGCCGTGTGCAGATACTTAATCCGCAGCTTGGTTTTGGCAGGCAGTTTCCGTTTCTTTTTATTGGCGATGAACACGGACAGGGCGGCCAAAGCCGCCGCTGCCAAGGTGAAGTGGAAAACACCTTCTTTTAAATCAAATGGTTGGTAAAAAAGATAAACGATAAATGCAAATGCAGCGCCCCAAGCGCCGACGCTCAGCCAAAAAGGATCAAGTTTATGTTTATTCCGCCGCATTTCTGCACACATCCACCGCTTCCTGCAAACTGGCCACGCCGAAAATCTGCAAGTTCGGAAACTCTTTCGGATTGCGCGGCATATTCGCTTTCGGCACGATGGCACGTTTGAAACCGAGTTTCTCCGCTTCTTTCAGCCGCTCCTGCCCGCGCGCCACGGGGCGCACTTCGCCGCTCAAGCCGATTTCGCCGAAGGCCACCATTTTTTCGGGCAGCGGGCGGTTGCGGAAACTGGATAACATGGCGAGGATAATCGCCAAGTCGGCGGCCGGTTCGTTTATTTTCACGCCGCCCACCGCGTTTAAAAACACGTCTTGGTCAAAACAGGCGATGCCCGCGTGGCGGTTTAAAACGGCCAGCAGCATAGCAAGGCGGTTTTGCTCGAGGCCGACGGTGAGCCGTTTGGGCGTAAAGCCGTGCGCGTCGTCCACCAATGCCTGGATTTCCACCAACAGCGGGCGGCTGCCTTCCTGCGTAACCAACACGCATGATCCGGGCACGTCGTCGCGGTAACTGGCCAGAAAGATGGCCGAGGGGTTGGACACGCCTTTCAAGCCGTGTTCGGTCATGGCGAACACGCCTAATTCGTTGGCCGCGCCGAAGCGGTTTTTAATGGCGCGTATCATGCGGTAGTTGGAATGCTGGTCGCCCTCGAAATAAAGCACGGTATCGACCATATGCTCCAGCACTCGCGGGCCGGCGATGGCGCCGTCTTTGGTAACGTGGCCGACCAATATCATCGCAATGCCCATCTGCTTGGCCATGCGGGTAAGCTGGGCGGCGCATTCGCGCACCTGCGATACCGAGCCGGGCGCAGAGGTGATTTGGTCGGAATACATGGTTTGAATCGAATCAATCACCACCACCGCCGGCTCGTGCTGTTTCAAGACCGCCTGAATCGCTTCCATGCGGATTTCGGCCAACAGGTTCACACCTTCGCTTTTCAAACCCAAACGCTGCGCGCGCAACGCCACCTGCTGCGCCGATTCTTCGCCCGACACATACAGCACTTTGCGGCTTTTCGCCATCACCGCCACGGTTTGCAGCAGCAGCGTCGATTTGCCGATGCCGGGGTCGCCGCCGAGCAAAATCACCGCCCCGCCGACCAGGCCGCCACCGAGCACGCGGTCGAGTTCACCGATGCCGGTCGGCTCGCGCGGCACTTCGATGGCGGTAACTTGCGACAAATCCTGCACCTGCGCCGTATCCGCCGCCCACGATTGGAAACGCGCGTTTTTCGGCTCGGGCGCGGCGAGGCTCTCTTGCAGCGTGTTCCACTCGCCGCAATGCGGGCATTTGCCCTGCCATTTGGGTGCGGTGCCGCCGCATTCGCTGCATTGGTAAACGGTTTTCGGGGCTTTTGCCATAAAGGTTCCTGCTGGGTGGTGGAGGCCGTCTGAACGGCTGCGCAAAAAGCCGATTGTAAGCGCAAAACCGCGCCGGATATACCCTTAAGCGCCAAAAAATATCCGCATATCTTTATTTCAAACACACATAATATGCGTTTGTTATTATTTCATCAGGATAATGTTACCCGTGTTGAAACCATGAAAAAAGCCGCATATTCCCGTTTGGCCGCCGCCGTTTTGGTTGCTTTTACCCTTCCTGCGCTTGCCGAAACCCGCGTTTCCGACAAACAGGCGCAATACGAGCTGGCGCTGGCCTATGAAACCGGCAGCGGTGTCGAACAGAACCACGAACGCGCCGCCAAACTGTATCTCAAGGCCGCCAGAAAAGGCCATGCCGGTGCGCAGGCACATTTGGGCACCATGTATCACGAAGGCCGCGGCGTGAAAGAAAACGCCAAAACGGCGGTGTCGTGGTACCGCAAAGCCGCTTCGCAGGGCAACGGCCATGCCCAAAACAACCTCGGCCGTATGTATTTTTACGGTTACGGCGTGGCGCAG
The DNA here is from genome assembly GCA_041827905.1 of Neisseria dentiae. Classification (GTDB taxonomy): domain Bacteria; phylum Pseudomonadota; class Gammaproteobacteria; order Burkholderiales; family Neisseriaceae; genus Neisseria; species Neisseria dentiae_B. The sequence continues at coordinate 365 of JBHALY010000215.1, read as the reverse complement.
GATTACAAACAGGCATTCGAGTGGTTTAAACAGGCGGCCGAAAGCGGCGACGACACCGCCCAGAAAAACCTTGCCTATATGTATGCGCACGGCACGGGGGTGGAGCAGGACATGAAACAGGCCGCCCATTGGTATGAACAGGCCGCCAAGCAAGGTCTGGCGGAGGCGCAGGCGGAAATCGGCTTTCTTTACGACGAAGGCCGCGGCGTGGAAGCCGACGCGCAGAAAGCCGCCCTGTGGTACACGCAGGCCGCCGACCGCGGCAGCGCGGTGGCCCAATATAATTTGGGGCATATGTATCTGGAAGGCCGCGGCGTGGTGAAAAACGTTGAGAAAGCCCATGCGCTGTTCCAGCAGTCGTGCAG